>NZ_WJBJ01000036.1:0-51930 GCF_020804205.1 Methanosarcina sp. DH1
CGAATTATTTCCGTGAACGTCAATACAAATTAAGTTTCCGGAAAGGACATTCCATTTGAAAAAAAAAAACTGCTGCCTGATACAGAAAAGGTTATAGAATGCTTGAGCCGTATGAAGGGAAACTTTCACGTACGGTTCTTAGAAGAGGGAGAGCGAGTAATCGCTCTTTCTTATTCAACGTCGACATTTCATTTTTGGTAATTTTTGTTGATGGCGATTTTAAAATGAGGAACCCTTATTGTGTGCAGTTGTGGTTTACATATGATCCAAACATAATCTCTCATACTAAACTTTGAAAAATGATTCGGTGTTTATATGTGTTGTGGGAGGTTAGCCACACGTTAACCGGTTTTAAATCTAATGTGTATTCTAAGAAAAAGAAGTAGGTAAAAGCCCTCTTCTACCTTTTCCAGACCCTCTCTCAAAAACCTATCCCAAAAACCTTAGTAGAGATCTTCACCGGAATCCTCTTTGTTTTCGATGCATTTTAAGGCTTCAAGTTTCCTTTTCGCATCTGCCATTTCGGGATAGAGACGAAGGATTTCACTGAAGGTGTTTATGGCTTCGGTATACCTTCCCAGTTTTCCAAGGATAACTCCCCTGTAATTCATAGCCTGCACATCGTGAGGTTTTATCCTGAGCAGCCTGTCAAAGGTTCTAAGGGCGTCTTCGTACTCTTCCATTTTTGCAAGAGAAATCCCTAGATATTTCAGGGACTGCTCGTGCCAGGGATTAATGGCAAGAGCTTCACCAAAAGCCCGGCAGGCAGTTTCATACAGTTTCTGTTTGAAACAGACAACACCTACACTATAAATTACCTGAATGTTTTCAGGGTCTTTTTCCAGAGCAAGGTCAAAGGCTTTCAGGGCTTCTCTGTACATTTCAAGCTTACAGAAAGCGATTCCTTTGTAGTTCAGGACGTCGATATTTTCAGGGGAAATGTCAAGGATGCGGTCAAAATATCCAATTGATTCCTGGGGCCGGTTAAGCTTGATAAGAGTTGTGGCTGCGTTATACAGAGCTTCTTCATTCTTCGGATTGAAAAGAGCGGCTTTTTCAAAGGCTTTCAGGGCCGCTTCCGGACTTTCGAGTTCCATCAGGCAGAGCCCGAGGTAGTTCAGGCTTTCAGGGTCTTCGGGCGAGGATTCCAGCAGAATTCCAAAGGCTTCGGCGGCAGCTTCGTACTCACCCAGGTTGAAAAGTACAAGCCCGCTATAATAGAGTGCTTCCCTATGCGCCGGGTCCTGCTGCAGAATTATATCAAAAGCTTCAAGGGCTTTTTCATACTCCTGAAGCTCCATTCTAGCAATCCCGAGCCTGTAACAGGCTTCAACAGAGTCCGGGAAATCAGGGGCAGACAGGAGCACCTTTTCGAGGTCCTGAGCTGCTTCTTCAAAGTGCTGTAGTTTGAAACTGGCTACTGATCGGCTGTAAAGAGCATTTACGTTGTCAGGTTTCAGGGTTAGAGCAGAACTGAAAGCCTGATCCGCTTCCTCATACATATTCAATCTTAGAAGGGAAAGCCCAAGCTGCTCCCAGGCAGCTTCCAGGGTTTGATCGATTTCCACGGCTTTTTCAAAAGCTTCAACGGCTTGCCCATCCTGATCAAGCCCCCTTAGAGCAAGCCCTGCTACATACCAGAGGTCGGCAGCATCAGGTTTTACTTCGAGGATTTTTTCAAAAATGTCAAGAGCAGCTTCATAGTCTTCCAGTTTGATCTGTGAGAGCCCCATTTTCGTCCAGGCATCTTCGGTTTCAGTGTCATTTAGTTTTTCTTCTAATCTGAATTTCTCATTTAACCCGGGGCTTTCGGTCTGATTTTCTCTCTGAATTTCATCCAGATTTAATTCGTCAATTTCTTCAGGAGTTTCCGTCTGATCTTCCAGAATTGCCTGTTCGAAGGACTCAAGGGCTTCAGCATAGTACTCATGAGAAAATAGAATGAGCCCTCTTCTGTACCAGGCTTTTTCAAAGCCAGGATCAAAGGATAAAAGTTCTGAAAATATCTCAAGGGCTTCCTCAGGCCTGCCGAGCTCCTGAAACACAACTCCCTTGCCGTAAAGGGCTTCTTTTGAAGCTGATTCGCCTGCTGTAAGTTTTCTAAGCGGCAGGAGGGCTTCTTCATACCTTCCAAGCTCTATAAGGGAGAATGCAAACTTTTCAAGGAGTTCTTCAAAAGCCTCTGTGTTCTCAAACGCCGGGAATTCTCCTGCGTTTTCCTCTCCTGCGCTTTCCTCATAGTTTTCTTCTTCAAACTCTCCAGTGTCTTTAGTATTAAAGTTCTCAGTTACAAGTTCGAGAAGATCATAAACTGTAGAAACCACTTCTTCTGTTTTTCCAAGTTCGAAAAGGGCCAGGGCTTTTCTGTACAGAATTTCGAGATCCTGTGCCCCGGAATTAAGGATCGCATTAAAGACTTCCACGGCTTTTTCATATTCTCTGTTTTCAAAGTAAGCGATTCCTGCGTAATAAGAAATTTCGGGTTGCTGGCAGCCGAGGGCAAGAGCGTTTTCAAAGGAGCTGACAGCTTCTTCAAAGTTTCCCAGCCTGAAAAAGGCAATACCCCTGTAGTAATGCAGATCTTCTTTTTTCTGGCAATATTCCAGCGCTGTCTTAAACGCTTCAACGGCCTCCGGATATTCCTCAAGCTCGAAGTGAGTATAAGCTTTTTGCTCAAGGGCATAAGTACAGTCAGGCTTCAATTTAAGGACAGAGTCAAACATAGTCGAAGCCCTCTTTATTTCTCCAAGGGCTTTTAAAGCAACTCCTTTTCTGAAAAGGACAGTTTTTCGCTCCGGATTAATCTCCAGAACCTGATCAAAGAGTCCAATGGCTTCTTCATAAAACCCCTGCTTGAAACAGGCCGTGCTCAGGTGTGCAAGAGCTTCAGTATTGAACGGATTTCTTTTGAAGACTTCCCGGAAACCTGAAGCCGATTCTTCATATCTCCCCGACCGCAGTAAAGCGAGACTTCTCATGTAAAGGGTCTCAAGGTTTTCAGGATCTATTTTCAGGGAAGCTTCAAAAACCCTTACAGCTTCCTCAAAGTCTCCAAGCTCGAAACAGGAAAGCCCCAACTGGTGACAGGTATCCTGATAAGCAGGGTCAAGCTCAAGGACTTTTTCAAAGTCTTTTGCCGCTTCCTCATGCTGCTTCAGTTTTGAATGGGATATTCCTTTCAAATACCAGGCCTCTACAAACATGGGGTTATTTTTTGTAAGCCTTGAAAAAACCTCAAGCGCTTTTTCGTAAGCTTCCAGCTTGATAAGCGCAAGCCCTTTCCAGTAGAACGAAGAGTACTTTTCTTCAGAATTATTTTGTTTAGAGTTATTTTGTTCAGAGATACTTTGTTCATTGAAGTCTTGTTTAGAGTTATTTTGTTCAGAGATACTTTGTTCAATGAAGTTTTGTTTAGAGTTATTTTGTTCAGAGTTGTTTCGTTCAGATGAGTTTTTTTCAGGGCAGTATACAAAAGAGCCTTTATCTGAGTCCTCACTTATTTCTTCAAATAGAGAAAGGGCTT
This sequence comes from Methanosarcina sp. DH1, assembly GCF_020804205.1. Taxonomy (NCBI): domain Archaea; kingdom Methanobacteriati; phylum Methanobacteriota; class Methanomicrobia; order Methanosarcinales; family Methanosarcinaceae; genus Methanosarcina; species Methanosarcina sp. DH1. The sequence continues at coordinate 3,524 of NZ_WJBJ01000036.1, forward strand.
TAGTGTACTCCCCGGATTCGAAACTGGCTAATCCTAACTCAAACTTTACTTCTTTGTTTCCAGGGTCAAGTTCCAGTATTCTGGAAAGGGTTTTAACTCCGGATTCGTACTTCCTTAACTGCAGGAAACAAATAGCTTTTTTATGGAGTGCGGAAAGGTTCTCTTGATTTCTTTCAAGTACAGCTTCAAGAGCCTCCAGGGCAGCTTTGTATTGTTCGGTTTCAAACAGACAGAGAGCTCTATACTCAAGGGCTTCTTTCATTTCAGAATTAAGGCGAATTGCAGACTCAAAGGCACATGCTGCTTCCTCTAACATGTTTATCCTATACAGGCTAAGGCCTCTGTAGTACCAGAGAATATCAGAATCCGGCTTTTCTTCGAGAGCGCTCTCAAAGGTTTCCAGGGCAGGGATGTACCTTTCAAGCTGCATTTGCGCAAGTCCTTTGTAAGTGCGGGCGTTCTCGTAATTTGGATTCTCGTCCTTGTAATCCGGATTTTTGTTTTTGTAATCCGAACTCTTGTCTTTGTAATCAGGACTCTTTATCTCATCACATGCCGATTTATCTATATCATTACTATCGAGATTTTTTAGCTCCTCATAATCAGAGTTATCTATCTCTTTATAACTTAGATTTTTTACAATTACTTCATCAAAAGCTCTTATAGCCTCTTCAAAGCGTTCAAGTTTTAGCAGGGCAATTCCTTTTCTATACCAGGCTTCCCTTGAGTCCGGATTTTCACTAAGCATCTGATCAAAAGCCTGAAGAGCAGTCTCATAATTTCCGATTTCCATTGCAAATTTTCCTTTCCTGCACTGGATTTCCGGGTCTTTGGGATCTTTAGCAGAGAGTTTTTCAAAGGTTTCCAGGGCTTCTTCCTGCTTTCCGAGCTTCGCCTGGGCAGTCGCAAGGCTGTATAAAAGTTCGGGATAATCGGGATTAAGGGACAGGATTTTTTCAAAGCATTTCAGAGCAGTTTCCGTTTTTCCGAGTTTTAGCAGGGCCGTTCCCCTATTGTAAATTGAATCCAGGTCTTCTGGACTTGTTTTAAGAACTTCGGCAAATGCTTCGATAGCTTTTTCATATTCATCGGCAGCCAGTAAAATCAGTCCTCGATTTCTCCAGGCATCTTCAAAATCAGGCCTGAGACTCACGGATTTTTCAAAAGCTTCAAGAGCTTCTTCTGTTCTTCCAAGCTTTCCGAGCACTATTCCTTTATTATTCCAGCCTTTCTCAAGATACGGGTTTAACCGCAGACCCTCTTCAAAGGCTTGAAGGGCTTCTTCATAGCGGTCCATGGAATAAAGAGCAAAACCTTTATTCATCCAGCATGCGTCGTTATCGGGTTTGAGTACCGCAACTTTCTCAAGAGCTTTCAGGGCAGGCTCGAATTTTCCGTTGTCAAGGAGAATTAATCCTTGCTGCAGCCAGAGTCCATAGTTTTCGGGTTCTTTTTCAAGGCTCTGTGCAAGAGAGTCAAGAGCCTCTTCGATACGGCCTAACTTGATCAGCATGGTACCCCTGAGCTTTTGGGCCTTAATAAATTCTTCATTTTGTTTAAGCATAGAATCGAAGGCTTTGAGAGCTTCTTCATACTTTCCTTCTCTGGCGAGCAAGCGTCCCTGCTGGTACAGGGCATCACCATATGCAGGATCCAGTTCGGCAGTTCTGGAAAAAGATTTTGCAGCCTCTCCAAAGCGCTGCAGTTTCACGAGAGCAAGAGCCCTGTTGTACCAGATTTCTTTAGTTTCCGGATAAACTTCAAGCACAGAGTCAAAAGCCTCAAGGGCTTCTTCATAGACCTCAAGCTTCATCAGGGCAAGGCATTTGTAATTCCAGGCTTCGAAATAAGTAGGGTCCAGCCTGATGGCTTCTTCAAAAGCTTTTATGGCATCATTGAGCCTTAGCAACTGGATCAAAGCAATACCTTTCTTGAGCCAGATTTCTTTATTTCCCGGGTTTATTTTTAAAATTTTAGAAAAAGTTTTCTCGGCATCCTCATAGCTGGAAAGTTCGTTTAAAAGTATGCCCTTCTGATAGAGGGCCGTCTCGCTGACAGGAAATTTCCTTAAAAATGAGTCAACACATTCCAGAGCTTCTTTGTTCTTCCCAAGCTTTATCAACGAAAAATATTTCTGTTTCCAGGAATCTTTATGCCTGGGGTTTTCTCGAATTAGGGAATCAAAGCATTCCAGCGCTTTTTCGTACTTCTCAAGCTGTACAAGAACCAGACCTTTTGAGTAGCAAGCGTCTGCGTTTTTTGGGTTGATCTTAAGTGCGTGCTCAAAGCACTCCAGAGCTTCTTCGTAGTTTCCGGCTTTTCCAGTTACGGTGCCCTGGGCATACCAGGCGCTTTCGCATTCCGGCTCAAGCTCAAGTGCTTTCTCAAAACAAAGAATTGAAGCCTCATTTTTTTCCATTTCGGCAAACGCCAGTCCTTTATGGTACCAGATTTTTGGATTTTCAGGATTTATCTCAAGTGCGTTGTCATAGGTTTCGAGAGCTGCTTCAAACTTTCCAAGGGTGGCCAGTGCGATTCCTTTTTTGTACAGGGCATCGAAATTTTCGGGCTCGAAGTGCAGTACCTGGTCAAAGGAGTCAAGGGCTTCTTCTGGTTTTTTGATTTTCAGTAGTGCGAGTCCTCTGTTAAATAGAGCTCCTGTGTGACCTGGATCTTTGTCTACAATCTTGTTGAAAACATTAATCGATTTTTCGTATTTTTTCTGTTTAATCAGGCCAAGTCCTCTTTGAAAAGCTTCATCGTGATTGATAACCAACTCCTCCGATCCTTTTTTCTAATTCTGTCCCTACACTTCCTACTTTTATTCCTGCACTCTTCGAATTCTGTTCCTGCACTTTTCTGATTATGTTCCTGGAAGCTCAAATATCTGAAACTTTAATACTAGTCTTTTTTATCAGACCTTTATAATATTTTGCTCTGTTTTCTCCTACTTATCAGTTTTGCGAGCTTTTGCCTCTCACTTGCCAATTTAAAATCTTTTTGAAAATGTTAACGATTTACCAGCGTTAACCTTTAAATTTAGGAGAAGCGAATGGTCAATTCCCGCAACTTTAGTTGTGGGATACAGCCTTCATCTGTACCAACTTTCGCGATCTTACAAGCTATTTGTTCTTACACGTTCTATACTCATTTGTCAAGTTTTGTCTTGGAAGCTGCAAATGCTACAAGAACCGCTTGTAGCGTCGGTTGAAATTCCATAGATGCCTGCGACTGAAGTCGCGGGAGCTGTCATCACTATATCCAGCCCGAAGTCTGTTGTCATTAAATTTTCGTTTAGAATTTAATTTCCTAACATTGTATATAAACGATCCTCAATAATTGATCGTGGGAGACTAATTTTCAGCCTATTTTTTAAGTATCTTTTTAAAGATATCCTTCTGATTTTGCAGGCAACTGTATTATAAATATACTGTTAATAAACATACTTAGAATGTCTAAAATAATATATAAAGTTAATTTGCCTAAAATTTAAATTAAACTTCAAAGATTCCTGAAAATGCTTCCTGAAGATTTCTGCATGTTTCTTTATTGAAACAAACAAGAAAAACCTTTTCAGGCAATCCATTTCCCTGAAGGAATTTAGCTATTTCGGAAACTGCAATTCCTGCAGCTCTCTCTGAAGGAAAGTTATATGCTCCTGTACTTATAGCTGGAAAGGCAATGGTTTTTATAGTATACTCTCTTGCAAGTTCAAGGCTTTTTCTGTAGCAGGAAGCCAGCAAGCTATCCTCTCCTTTCTGTCCCCCCTGCCATACCGGCCCGACAGTGTGTATTATCCATTTTGCAGGCAGAAAATATCCCTTTGTAATTTTTGCTTCTCCTGTAGCACAACCTTTTAATTCCTTACATTCTTCCAGCAGTCCTGGCCCTGCAGCTCTATGGATAGCGCCATCGACTCCTCCGCCCCCAAGAAGAGTTGAATTTGCGGCATTTACGACTGCATCTACTTCCAGTTTTACGATATCTCCCTGAATTACTGTTATCCTGTCTGAAATGCGTACCATAATCTGCCCTTCTGCTTCTGTTTATCTATTGTCCTATGTTTCCCACTAGCGTCAAGTCAATCATCATAGAGTCAATGGTTCTGAATTATTGCAATTGATTTTATAGGCTATTTGTCATTCCCTATGGATAAGCTGATTTTCAATTCGAAACCATTGGTTTTTATGAGAATATTATGAGGATATCCACAAAAACAACGAAGAGCCATTTTAACATTTTGCGGTTGACCCGACACTGGATTATTTATATTGTCTACAGCTTTCTGTTTCAACTATCTTTGGGCAATTTCTGGCTTTACTTTGAGAGCGTCGTAAAAGTCAATAACTGCCAAATTTATATTATTAAGTCCTACAATTTATTTCTGTTTTCTGTCACAAATCAAATAATTTAGGCTCTTCGCGATTCCGTATGGATAAGATGCTTTTCAACTCAAGACCGCATTGGTTTTTATGAAGACATTACGAGGATATCCACACAAAACAACGAAGAGCCATAATAGCAGGCTGTCTCAAAACTCGAATCATTTCTATAATTGGGTAATTTATGTTGTTGACTTTAAATGTGAGTCGGAAATTATTCTGGAATTCAGGTACATACTTGCTTTAAAATCTAATTTTTTAACCTTTTTGTAGAATCAAATGTTATTTTGAGACCGCCTGCTATAGAAATAGTCCTGAAATAAATAGTCCTGAAATAAATAGTCCTGAAATAAATAGTCCTGAAATAAGTCCTAAAATAAATAGTCTTGAAATAATCAGGAAAAAGGTACAGACGTTGCCCTATTAAACCAGGGTCATTGAGTACCATGGCAGGGATGCAGATGAAGTGATGAACCTTGTGATCTCGTTCTTGGAAGTTTCTCATCGATCAATTTGTCAACTTCAAGCTCCTGGAAAACTCCGGCAATGAGACCAGGGTGACCTCAGAAGCTTGTACGTTTTATTGAGGATTCAACTCTTCTATTATTGTTTTTATCTGCCATGGAAGGTCAAGAAAACAGATATGAAAATTAATTATATTAACTTATATGTTTACCTGTCGAAGCTGGGTTCAAGTATTCAAACCTGCTTTATAGCCTCTTGGGAAGCAGTCACTATAACCTCTTTCATAGCCTCTGGCATAATCGCTTTTCCTGGCTTCTTTCTTTATAAATGCACTGTAGGGCTTCCTGCTGTCGGCTTTACCTTCTCTAAATCCGTCTTTATAGCCGTCTCTACAGCCTTCTTTGTAGCCTCTATCATATTCTTTTTGATTTCCACCTGCCGATCCAGCTCTCAGACCTGCTTTATAGCCTCTTGGGAAGCAGTCGCTATAACCTCTTTCGTAACCTTTATCATAGTCGCTTTTCCGAGCTTCTTTCTTTATAAATGCACTGTAGGGTCTCTTACTGTCGGTTTTGCCTTCTTTAAAACCGTCTTTATAGCCGTCTCTGCAGCCGTCTTTGTAGCCTCTGTTATATTCTTGCTGGTTTGCGCTTACCGCCGCAACTGTCACTGATACTATAAAACAGACTACCAGCAAAATAGCCACTGTCTTTTTTATACCCATTTATTCACTCCTCAAATCTGTTTCAACTTTACCAATTGCCAACAAAGTCAATAGGACTTCAACAAAGTCAATAGGACTTACACACTTGAGGAACAAAATCAATTACAGCAAAGACTGCGAATTAAAGTTATGTTTTAGGTAGTTGATTTTTAGGTAGTTGACTGTCTGATGCTGTTGGTTTTTCAGTTCAATTGCATAAGTCCTAGTCAATTTCAAACATATGCAACATAACAGTCATTATTCATAGAATATAATATTAATAGAAATATAAATAAGAAATAAATATAAATCCACGCATCGAAAGAACCAGGTTGTACATAGGCACAAAAACTTGACTTTAAACAGGATGTCCGAATCACTGCTTATGATTTCCGGCAGTGTCTCGAATTTGCTATAAATTTGAAATCAAATTTTTGTGTAGATGATGGTAACCTTCTGATATGGAGTTTTCTATAATACAACTTTTTTGAGATTGTAAGTTTGCAGAAAAGGAACATGATACTTTTTGAATAACATGCACAACCAATGAAAGTGCTTGCAGATGGCAGTATTTTCATGCTAAGAAGGAGGTTTGAAACAGGCTTTTCAGGAGCACAGAGTGTATGTTCTGACGGCGTTTTGCAGGTTCATAAATGAAAAATTAAGAAACTTAAAATAAATTACGGTTCTAAGGTTATAAAAACTTTAAAATTAAAGTTAAAAATTTGGATGTGTTAAATTATGGATGTTAAAGAAGTAAATCGCCATGGACAGGAACTGATCAAACATTTGAAAATCATAACGTCTCCTGTAGCAGTAAAGCTGATTTCGAAAGGGTCAGAAATTCCGGAAAGTATCAAGAAAGCAGAAGAGTGTATGACTCACTGCCAATTTGTGGATAAAGTTAGAAGAACCCGAGAAGAGTTCTACACTTTAAATGAAAACCAAATGTGTAAAGTTGGAGCTGGTGCAATGGGACTTGGCTCAGTTCCTAAAGATCTGGTCACTGGGGAGCTTTATTACAAAGAATTCGAGCTATTCAGCACACTGGGCGCCTCAAGACGTACTATTGATATGATCTCAATCCTTCCGCCTAATTCAACAGAAGCTATTCTGTATTCTCCCCTGGAAGATACCTCATTTATTCCGGATGTCATTATGGTTGTCGGTAATCCTAAACAGATGATGTTGCTTACACAGGCAGCAATGTACGGAATAGGAGGAAGGCTTGAAACGAGCTTTTCAGGAGCACAGAGTGTATGTTCTGACGGTGTTGTGCAGGTTTATAAAGAAGGAACAGTAGGCGTTACACTTGGTTGCACTGGAAGCAGGGCTTACGCCACGCTTACAGATGATGAAATGATTATGGGAATCCCTATGGAGCTTCTTGCTGATGTGGTTTCGGGCCTCAAGCAAGTATGCCCTTAACTGAAACCTTATCTGAAATTACCAGTTTTACTGGTAGTCCTGGTCATGCATGTAGTGTTTTTAATACAGCAGATGTATCCTCTTCAAATTGTATGGGTAAAGGCGGTGGACCGTATAATGAAGGCTATATTGTTAATATTGCAGAGGGTGGCATATGTAAATCCCAGTACCTGTTTAATAGCGGGGGGTGGTATAACTTACCAGTAAAGGTTGTTGAGTCTTATAAAGTGTATTGAGACTAAAATTCAGGTTTGAGACTAAAATTCAGGTCACATTCTCACAGTAAATTCACAAATCGTCTACTGACTAATTATCTTCAAGTTTTAGGGGTTATGAAGGAGTCTACATCCCAGGCCGCCACATGTTCAAATTTATTTATATTTATTTATATTTATTTAAACCGTTTCTATAATTATATAATCAATGTTGTCTATTCATACGACCTGATGAAACGAACAACAAATTTCTTTATATTAGTATTATTGGTTTTGACGTTATGTACTGCTACTGCAGGCGCGTCAGCTAATGCTGCTTGTAATGTAAAAATTGTAAAGTTCACAGTAAACAATCCAACTGGAATAGCACCAGCTAAAGTAGGGTTTACAACTTATACGTCAGGCACTGTTAAAAGTGTTCAATACCAGGTATTGGATAAAAATGGAAAAGTAGTTGCATCCTGCAGATCTTACTGTACACACTGCACGGTAAAGCATATCTGCAATTGTTCACTTATTATAAAAAAGCCTGGTACCTATGACGCAAAAGTAACTGTATATGGTGCTGGAAATTGTCACGTACAGCAGATTAAAAAGTCAGCCATTAAAATAAAAGCTGCATGAAAATAACTGTAAAGCAATAAAGGTAAAGTAATAAAAGTAAATTAATAAAAGGGATAACTCCCTTTTTACTTTTTATTTTAACACTGGCAGATCTGCCTCTTGCATACTTTTGTTTCCAGGAGCAAGAACAGGTTTAATGCCTTTCTTACTCTAACTTCTCCTGCCTAATTTTCAGTGTTTTCAGTCTTTTCCATTCTTCCCTTCCCCGGCAGCCTCTTTAGTTTTTCTTTCTTTCTCTCTCTTTCTCTTCAATCCCTTTTATAACACGGTCCGTTCTTCTTGCTTTACTTTTTCGTGTCCCGTTCTTAATGCCACATTCTTTTCCGTCTGTGAACAGAACAATCATATAATATTTAGTGAACTCAATCCCATTTTAATAAAAGTCAATCCGAAGATAATCTGTGCAATCCCCAGGGCACGGATGATAGAAAAGTAGTGTTTACTATTTATAAAGGACTTTGACTTTTCTACAATTAATGTGATGGCTACCTTTGACCCGACAAGAAAGATATAAAACCCTAATATAAACAGAATCGTGGCTGAAACCTGAGTGTTCAGGCTCTTATAAATTATCGGCCCACCTATGGAAAACCAGAAGACATATGGATGTGGGTTTCCAAAATTCACAATAACTCCTTTTTTAAGGGCATCCTGTTTTTCTACATTTAATTCAAAGCTGTCTTTTTTGATTTTCAGTAATTCGATTCCTGAATATATTAGATATGAAGCCCCAAAAAACGCAATGATTCCGATAATAAAATCATAACTTTTCAGATGCGACAGCACATACAATACGGATAAAACGATTGGCAGGTCCGTAATCAGAGGCGACACTGCAACCTTTATTCCTTCCCACTTGCCGTACTGTAGAGTTTCAGAAATGGTTACAGCAAGCAGTGGGCCTGGAGATGTTCCTGCAGCAAGGCCGAGAAATGACCCCAGGGCTAAAAATTCAATAATATCTAGCACCTTTATGCCTCATTTTTTAATATGTCAATCCAGGGAACCTGCCTTAAATCCTGAGTAACCGTGAATTCCCAACTCAGTTAGTCAGATTCCTGATTTAAAGCTATAATAATTTTAAGGTATATAATAGTACAACACTGAAGCAGAATAACCATCAGTGATCTATATAATACCTCAACTTATATTGAACTTTGAACCTTGAATTTGTAGATTTTTAAAAAAAGGAGGCATTTATGCCTCTATTTTTGAAAACAAGAATGCTCCAACCATGCAGACAAGAACCGAGAGCAAACCTATTACTGCCAGGTCATTATAGATTCCAAACACGTTCATTCCGGCAATTGCTCCTCTTAAGCCATCTACCCCATAGGTAAGGGGATCGATCCTGCTTATAAAATAGATCGACGGCGGAAGGTTTTCGAGGGGGAAAAGGGCGCCGGATAGAAAGAAGATAGGCATGATCAGGAAGTTCATAATCAGCTGGAAACCCTGCATATCTTTCATCTTTGAGGCTATGGCAAGGCCCAGGCCTGTAAAGAAGATAGCTATTAGGGACATGAAGACCAGCCCGAAGGCAAGGTTTGCAAGGCCTGGAATTCTGAACCCGAGTAGATAGGTCAGGCTCAGCACGATCAGACCCTGGATCATGGCTATAGTTGCGCCTCCAAGGGTTTTTCCGATCATAATTTCTGTCCTTGAGATAGGAGCTACCATAGTCTCTTTGAGAAAGCCGAATTGCCTGTCCCAGATAACCTCAAGCCCCGAAAATACAGCAGTAAACAGGATGGACATTGAGACGATTCCTGGTGCAAGAAAATCCAGGTAATTTGCCCCTCCGCTTGCTCTTGTATACATTGGGCCGAACCCGAATCCAAATGTTATCAGAAAGAGTAGAGGCTGCCCGAGAGAACCAAGCAACCTCGCTTTTGAGCGCCAGTAGTGTTTTAGCTGCCTGAGCCAGAGGATATAGATTACCTCGATCAATGCCTGACCCTCCTTCTCATACCCCTTATAGCCCGTACTCTGTGCCCAGATTCGTTATCGTCCCTGATATCCCGGCCTGTTAATTTCAGAAAAGCCTCTTCTAAGGATTCGGTTTCCGTCCGTTTCTTTATTTCTTCAACAGTGCCGGACTCTATAATTTTTCCGTGGTCAATGATTGCAATCTGGTCTGCAATTGCTTCGGCTTCTTCCATGTAATGCGTGGTCAGAAAAATTGTCATTCCTTTTTCTTTGTTCAGGCTCTTGATATGGCTCCATATAGAATTTCGGGTCTGGGGATCAAGGCCTACTGTAGGCTCGTCAAGGAAAAGGATTTTCGGGTAGTGGACAAGCGCCCGCGCAATCTCAAGCCTGCGCTTCATGCCGCCGGAATAGCTTTTAACATAGTCTTCCCGCCTGTTCCAGAGCCCGACAATTTCCAGGGCTTTTTGGATTCTTTCGTCTCTTTCCTTTTTAGGTACCTTATAGATGACTGCATGGTAAACAATATTCTCGTAAGCAGTCAGTTCTTCATCAAGGCTGGAGTCCTGAAAGACTATTCCGAAAGATGCACGGGCGTTATCCTGCTCTTTAAGCGCATTGAAACCGTTAATGCTTATTTTTCCTGATGTGGGCTTCAAAACAGTTGTGAGCATTTTGATAGTTGTGGACTTTCCCGCCCCGTTTGGGCCAAGAAAAGCAAAGATCGAGCCGGTTTCAACGTTGAAACTGATATCTTTTACAGCTGTAAAATCATCAAATTTCTTCGTGAGGGACTGAACTGAGAGTATATTTTGCATGGGTGAACCTGAAATGTTTTTTTAAATAAGGAAAGGTTAAATAATTGAATTTCTTCTGTTAAATTCCTTCTGTTAAATTTCTTCTGTTAAATTTCTTCTGTTAAATTCCTTCTGTTGAATTTCTTCTGTTAAATTCCTTCTGTTAAATTCCTTCTGTTGAATTCCTTCTGTTGAATTCCTTCTGTTGAATTCCTTCTGTTTTCTTTATGGATAAAATGATTTTCAATTAAAGTTAGTGTTAGTTTTACTGGCTTCAAAGAACATATTTCCAGCCGTCTTTTTTCAGGCTATTTCTGTGTTTTTCATAATCAGGCATGAGTTCTCGAACAAATTTCCAGAACCGTGCCGAATGATTTTTCTCTTTTACGTGGCAGAGTTCGTGCACTACTACATACTCAAGCTGCTTCGGTGGTGCCATTATAAGCTGGAAATTTATCCTCAATACATTCTCTGCAGAACAGCTTCCCCAGCGCTTTTTCTGGTACTTTACCTTAAATATTGGAGTATCTACCCCGAGCTTTTTCGAATAAATCTTCAGAAGCTTCTCAACTTCCTCTTCGGCACGTTTGCTATAAAAATTCCAGACGGCTTCTTTCACCAGAAAGGGAAGCTGATCTTCAGAAGTACTCTCAGAAATCTCCACCTTAAGTTCGGAATCCTGGAAAAAAGCCCGAGGTTTTTTAATGTTATTCATGGATGTGATTCTCAGAGGACATTCTCTGCCCAGATAAAGATAAACTTCCCCGGCACAATACTGCTTTTTTTGATCAGGCAGTCTGTTTTCCTCGAACCATTCAAGCTTTTTAGATATCCACCAGGCTTTTCTTTCAACCATTCCTTGAATAGTATCTGCACTCAGACCCTGAGGTGCCCGAAACTCGACTTTCATGTCCGGGCGGACTAAAATAGCCGCACTCTTTCGCTTTTTACTGTATACGATCTCATAATTTATAGTCCTGCCACATACATTGATTCTATTGTTTTTTCTCATCCCGGTTTCCTCAGAATAAAAAGAGTTTTCAATTCAATTGTTCTTCTACTGGTATCCTCTTCAAATTCAATGGAGTTTTTTAACTCTAAAAATGTGCAAAAATTTTACCATACAGTTATAAAGTTTAATCCATCGTTTGAAGTTGTTTTTTAAACATAGATATATTTTTAAATATTCAGCAAATACATGAAATTTACTTTTACTCATGAAATTCCGAAAATAATTAAAATCACTTTATTAGTCATCGATTAAGGAGTTTTCTTGCCAAAAAACTATCGATTTTGCATTAGAAACCGGCTTTAAATTTTCGCCTCTTTGTATAAAATAGATGCTCTGTTCCAGCCCGCAACTATTAAACTATTTAACAAATATTGTGGAAATGGACGTAGTTTTCACAATCTTTTACTTAACCGAAGACGCATGAACCCAAATTAAGCTATTTTCATCCCAATTGAGTAAAAAACAAGGCATAGATAGCGCTTTTAGTACACTATAATAGAAGCCATAACTATTCTTCATTCAGTGAGTAGGTACCTGGTGACAACTACGCTGGGATTACCCCAAGGAAGAGTTTCTGAGTTGTTTGATAGGTTTAGGACTTACGCACTTGAGGACCAAAATCAATTATGGCAAAGACTGTGAATTAAAGTAACGTTTTAGACAGTTGACGGTCTAGTGCTGTTGATTCTTCAGTTCAACTGCGTAAGTCCTAAGGTTTAAAAAAAATAGATGATATTAAGTAAGTATTATGCAAAGGAGGTGAATATGATTGACTCAATGTAAGTTCCAAGAAGTTTATTTTGATCAGCAAATTAATTGGCCTTTTGAATGCCCTTTTGAGGCTGAGTCTGGAGGAGAGTACTGTTTTTGGCACGTAGAAAGAGATAGAAAGTATCCTCGTCCTAGTCAATTAGATGAATTAAGGGGAAAACAAATTTTTGGAGTATATTTAAAAAAATCAGTTATAGTACAAGGAGATTTAAGAGAAGCTGGACTACAATGGTCCAACTTTGAGGGTGCATTATTAATTATGTGTGATCTTCAAAAGTCAAATTTTCTGAATTCAAACCTTAGGGGGGCAGATTTAAGTGGAGCAAACTTAGGAAGAGCAATGTTAGAGGATGCTGATCTACAAGGGGCCATATTATCACAAACTAAGTTACAGAATGCAGATTTACGTGGTGCTAACCTTCATGCAGCATATTTAGGAGATTCTATATTAAATGGAACAGATTTAACGGGAGCTAATTTGCAGGATGCTTATTTAGAGGGCTCTTATTTTGATTCCAATTCTTGTTTATACAATACAAATTTAATTAGGGCTAATCTTTATCATTCTTATATAGACCAAACTAAGACTTTCAGAAATGCGAAAATATTTGAGACTTATCAACTATACGAAAGAGAAATTAATGAGTTTATTGCAGATAACTTGTATAACAAAAAATTACTTGATGTTTCCCAAATAACACATAATGGTTTAAGGTCGCCATACGGAAATAAAGAAAATAATTTTGATGAGCTTATAAATTACGGGAATTCATTTGACGATGATTTATTCAATAGTCTCTTATCAGCGGGATTGATAAGATATGGTTCAAGCTATAGTGACAAATTCATTTTTTATGAAGATTTGATAGAATGGTTAGAAAACAAAGAGAATTATAAAAAAATAAGTAACTTTTCTGATATTAAAAGCAAAATTGACAATCTCGATCTAGAAAATTGTTATAAAAATTTTTCATCTAGTAAAAAAGAAAGTTATTACGAAAGAGCTTACGAAGTTTATAATAAATTGTACAACTTTCATTCTGCAAATGGTAATTATCTATTAAAAAAACATATACATTATCGAATTGGCGAAACGTACAGAAAGCTGTTGCTTGCAAATGGTAGTTTGCGCAACAAACTTAGGGCAATATTTTTCGATTGGTTGATACTTAAGATATTGACAGGTTACGGAGAAAGAATTTTAAATCCAGTTATTATATCTTTATTGATTATTGGTCTATTTACGGGTTTTTTTTATTTAACCAATGGTATAATTGTCACAGGGCGAGATACTCACTGGTATGATTATATATATATGAGCTTAACTACATTTACAAGCCTTGGTTTTTCTAACGTACAACCTAATATCACATCTAATACAACGTACAATTCAACTCTTGTTGGAATAGCAGTTTCAGTTCCTTGGCCTCAAATTCTTGTTATGACTGAGTCTGTTCTCGGTGTCACGATGGTCGCACTTCTAATTTTCATTATTACTTATCAAATCTCCAGATAATATTATCACAGATGATATTATTTACTAAACTCCCAATTATAGTCACAAGGCTAAATAATGCAAATATTCAATGAGGTGCAATGACGGTTTTTGTTGCAACAATTACAGGCGTGACTATAACTCAAGGGTTCCACAACTACCTTAGAGGCTGTCTTAAAATTAAATACTACATGTAACCTATTGTTCGCTAGTGTTATAACAAACAAAACGAATTCCTTATCCTAGGGTCAAGTCAATCGCAAAATGTCATATAAAATCAATTACAATTATTTGGAATCAGTGAATCCTTGAAAATTGACGCGACGCTAGGTAGGATAAAAAACGTAAGAAAATAAGAGAAATATAATATTCATAGGACTTACGCACTTGAGCAACAGAATCAATTACGGCAAAGACTGTGGATTAAAGTCACGTTTTAAACAGTTGACGGTTGGCTGCTGTTGATTTTTCGGTTCAACTGCGTAAATTCTAATTCAGACAGCCTCTTAGAGTTATCTCTTTCTTTTCTTTCATTTTGTGAGAAAGCAACAAAACCCACTTTTGTTTGACTCCATCTAATCCACAAAAATCTTAAATGAATCCTTTAGGACTTACGCACTTGAGAAACAAAATCAATTACTTCAAAGATTTTGGAGTAAAGTCACGTTTTATACAGTTAACGGCCTGATGCTGTTGATTTTTCAGTTAAACTGCGTAAGTCCTATCCTTATTAATTTAAACTGGATGTCATTATATCTCCTTATCTATAATTATCCTCTTGAAGCTGGTATAGATGGGTTTCTACAAAGCCATTTTTTGAGTAAGATTTTTACTTACTAACTATGATATATCTGGATCTGGTTTCAGTACTGCTGCTTTCGGAGTTATCCACGGTTAAGCTAACAGTATATCCTCCTGTTTTGTTGTATGTGTGTACAGGATTCTTTTCGGTTGAAGTATTTCCATCTCCAAACGCCCATTTCCATGAAGCTGGTGATCCAGTGCTGTTGTCAGTAAAACTGACATTAAACGGTACGGGTCCTGAAGTTGGCGATGCAGAAAAAGCAGCGACAAGAGAGTTTGAAACTGCAATATATCCGGTTTTTACCAATGTATTATCGCCGTTTGCATTACTCGCTGTCAATGTAACAGAATATAGTCCTGATTTATTGTATGTGTGCACAGGATTCATTTCTGTAGAATTGTTCCCATCTCCAAAAACCCATTTCCATGATGTTGGCGATCCAGTGCTCTGGTCAGTAAAACTAACCTTAAAAGGCACTTTTCCTGAAGCAGGGGACGCAGAGAAATTAGCAACGGGAGCAGTTAAAACACCTGAAACAGCAATATAGTCGGTTTTTGTCAGGGCACTGCTGCCATTTGCATTAACTGCTGTCAATTTAACAGGGTATAGCCCTGATTTATTATATGTATGTACAGGATTCTTTTCTGTTGAATTGTCCCCGTCTCCGAAAACCCATTTCCATTTAGTTGGTGATCCTGTACTCTGATCAGTAAAACCAACAGTAAGTGGAGCTTTTCCTGAAATCGGAGATGCAGAGAAGCTGGCAACAGGAGGAGCTAAAACGCTTGATACAACAACATGGCTGGATTTTGTCAAGGCATTACTGCCATTTGCATTACTTGCTGTTAATGTAACAGTATATCGTCCTGATTTACTATACGTGTGTACCGGATTTTTCATTTCTGAAGTGTTTCCATCTCCAAACGCCCATCTCCATGCAGTTGGTGACCCTTTGCTCTGGTCAGTAAATATAACCTTAAGAGGCATACTTCCTGAAGCAGGAGACACAAAATAACCGGCAACAGGAGGAGCTAAAACGTTTGAGACATAAATATAGCTGGATTTTGTCAAAGTATTACTGCCGTTCGCGTTACTTGCTGTCAATGTAACTGCATATCTACCGGACTTAGTGTATGTGTGTACCGGATTTTTCTCTTTTGAAGTGTTCTTATCCCCAAAATTCCATGTCCATGCAGTTGGTGACCCTTTGCTCTGGTCAGTAAAACTAACAGTAAGAGGCATACTTCCTACAGTCGGAGTTGCCGAAAAAGCTGAGACAGGAACAATATATACTGGACTCGATACCACACTACCGTTCACAGAAACTACATTTATATATTTTGATTTTTGCAACTTATTACTGCCTTCCTCATTAGTCGTTGTTAAATCAACGGTATAATTTCCGGATTTATTGTATGTGTGTACCGGATTTCTTTCTGTTGAATTACTTCCATCTCCAAAATTCCATTTCCATGAGGCTGGTGACCCTGTGCTCTGGTCAGTAAAACTAACAGTAAGAGGTGTTTTTCCTGAAACAGGGGAGGCAGAAAATTTGGAAACAGGAGTGTTGTTTAAAACGTTTGAGACGACAGCAATATAACCTGTTTTTGTCAGAGCATTATTGCCGTTTGCATTACTCACTGTCAGTTTAACAGAGTATAGCCCTGCCTCATTGTATGTGTGTACCGGGTTCTTTTCTGTTGAATTACCTCCATCTCCAAAAGTCCATTTCCACGAGGCTGGCGACCCTGTGCTCTGGTCAGTAAAACTAACCGTAAAAGGCACTTTTCCTGAAGTAGAGGACGCAGAGAATTTGGAAACAGGAATATTTAAAGTGCTTGAGACAGCAATATAGCCGGTTTTTGTCAGGGCATTACTGCCTTTTTCATTACTTGCTGTTAATGTTACAGAATAAAGTCCTGATTTGTTGAATATGTGCACAGGATTCTTTTCTGTTGAAGTATTCCCGTCTCCGAAAACCCATTTCCATTTAGTTGGCGACCCTGTACCCTTGCCAGAAAAATCAACCGCTAGAGGTGCTTTTCCTGAAATAAGGGACGTAGAGAAACTGGTGACAGGCGGATTTAAAATGTTTGAAACAACAATATAGTCAGTTTTTGTTAATGTATTACTGCCATATGCATTATTTACTGCTAATGTCACAGAATACAATCCTGCTTTGCTGTATGTATGTGTAGGGTTCTTTCCGGTTGAGTACGTGCCGTCTCCAAAAGTCCATTTCCATGATGTTGGCGACCCTTTACTCTGGTCAGTAAAACTAACAGTAAGAGGTGATTTTCCTGAGGCTGAAGATGCAGAGAAAGCAGCAATAGGGGTTTCATACCCGTTTGAAACAGTTATATAGCTGGATTTTGTTACTGCAGTCCTGGTTCCCGTTTCGTTCAATGTCAGTGTAACAGAATATTTTCCTGATTTTTTATATACATGCACAGGGTTCTTTTCCGTTGAATAAGTTTTATCTCCAAAAGTCCAGTTCCATGAGGCTGGCGATCCGGTGCTCTGGTCAGTAAAACTAACTCTAAGTGGCGTTCTGCCTGAAGTTGGGGACGCAGAAAATCCTGGATGTGCTAAAACAGTTACTGTGGCAGATTTCGAGTCAGTACCGTTTTTATTGTTTACTTTAAATTTTACATTGTAAGTCCCTGCTCTGGAATAAGTGTGTACTGGATTCTTCTGTGTCGAAGTGGATTTGTCTCCAAAATCCCAGTTCCACCCATCTGCATTCTTCGAGAAATCCGTAAACTGGACTGAAAGAGGAGCGTAACCGGATGTGAAATTGCTGCTAAAGTTTGCAACAGGATAAATTGGTTGTGCTGGAAGAGGACTTATAAATTGACCGAAAGCAATAGGCCTGAAACCTGTGTTTACTGTGGCTGTAACCTTATCTGTAGCAGTGTCAATTACAGAGGCAGTGTTTCCGAGATGATCGCTATCGCCGGAGTTCGCTACATATACCTTTGTTCCGTCCGGAGTGGCTGCAATTCCGTAAGGGTTTTTTTTGACTTTTACAGTTGCTATAACAGTTTTTGTTGCGGTGTTAATTACCGATACATTGTTGCTGCCTTCATTTGCCACATACACCTTTTTTCCATCAGGAGTTACTGCAACCCCCATAGGCCATTGTCCCACAGGCACTGTGGCTGTAACAGTGTTTGAACTTAGTTCAATTATAGAAATAGTATTGCTTTCACAATTCATCACATATAGTTCTGTTCCCGCCTGGTTAATTGTAACTCCACAAGGGCCAGATCCAACTTTCACAGTCGTTATAATAGTGTTTGTGCTGGTATCAATTACAGAAACAGTGTTGCTGTAACGGTTCGTTACATATACTTTTTTTCCATCCGGTGTGATTGCAACTCCTAAAGGATTAACTCCTACAGGCACGGTGGCTGTAACAGTGTTTGTAGATGTATCAATTACAGAGACAGCTTTTATGTCACGGTCCGCTACATATAGTTTTTTTCCATCCGGTGTGACTGCAATTCCACAGGGACTATATTTATAGCCCACATCCACGATAGCTGTAACCTTGTTTGTTGCTGTATCAATTACAGAAACCGTACCCCTTTCGCCGTATTTGGTATTTGTTACATATACTTTTGTTCCATCCGGGCTAACTGCAGCCCCAAAAGGCTCGGTCCCTACAGACACCGTGGCTGTAAGGGTGTTGTTTCCTGTGTTAATTACAGAAACAGTGTTGCTGTCAAGATTTGTAATGAATGCATATGAAGGTGCAGGAGAACCTTTTGGTACAACATTTACTGTCGCAAGCTTTGAATCTGTACCTTTTGAATTGCTTACAGTCAGTCTAACAGTATAGATTCCTGTTGCAGGATAGGTATGCGTGGGGTTCTGCTTTGTCGAACCAGACCCGTCTCCAAAGTCCCAGACCCATTTAGTTGCATTTATTGAGAGATCTGTAAACTGCACGGGTACAGAAAGGAAAACGTAATCTGATGTGATATTGCTGCTGAAGTTTGCTAAAGGATAAACTGGTTGTACTGGAATAGAACCTATAAACTGGCCTGAAGCGTAAGGGCTTTTTCCTGCAAGCATCGTGGCTGTAACAGCGTTGGTTGCTGTGTCAATCACAGAGACAGTGTTATAAAAGTTAATTGCTACATAGATTTTCTTTCCATCCGGAGTGACTGCAATTCCCTTAGGATCGGGGCCTACGGGTATCGTGGCTATAATCTTGTTTGTTGCCGTGTCAATTACAGAAACAGTGCTGAAATATTCAGCGTTATTAGTCACATACACCTTTTTTCCATCTGGAGTAACTGCAACTCCAAAGGGAGTTCCTTCTGCCTTCATCGTGTTTGTAACGCTGTTTGTTGCCGTGTCAATTATGGAGATGCTCCCGCCATCTGAGTTCACCACGTACACCCTGTTTCCGCCTGGTGTGACCGCAATTTCTTTGGGGCCTCTTCCTACAGATACCGTGGTTATAACAGCTTTTGTGGCAGTATCAATTATAGAGACAGTATTGTCCCCATAATTTGTTACATATATCTTTTTTCCATCAGGACTTACCGCTACTCCCTCTGGATACTTTCCCGTATTCACTGTACTTACAACAGTATTTGCGGTGGTATCAATCACATAAACATTGTTGCTGTGACGGTTTGTTACATATACATTTTTTCCGTTAGGGCTGACTGCAACTCCCTGGGGAGAATTTCCTACACGCACTGCGGCTATAACATTATTTGTTGCCGTGTCGATTATAGATACATCATTGCTAAGAGCATTTCCGACGTAAACCTTTGTCCCATTTGGATTAATTGCAACTCCCAGAGGGTTGGATCCTACAGGTATTGTAGCTGTAACTTTATTTGTGGCTGTGTCAATTACAGAGACACTGTTACTTTGTGCATTTGTAATGTATGCAAATTGTGAGGCACCTGCGATGCTCACTAACATTAAAAAAGCAAGTACCGTTATTCCCAAAACTTTGGTTAAGGTCTGCCTCCTAAACATTCTATTAAAATTCTTTCCTTTCATTTTAGACCGCCAGTATATAGATCATTTTGAATTTCTTGAGATTTTGATTTATATTGAAACTTAACCGACTTTATGGAAGGATAGTATAGCAATTCACTGAATCCGGAGTTTTTGGGTTAAGTTGATTATTGCAACTAAGTGCGACTATACAGATGACAAGATAAAGAAGACTTTATAGAATTATATGGAATACTTGTAAATTAAAAGATAATAAGTTTTCTTTTATTAACTGATGGGATTGGTAAAAACTAAATTCATTCATTACTGTTTATATTTGAATTTTTATACTACTTTGAGTTTTTATATGCTCTAAAAATTTAAAAAACAGGGATCTTAAAAATTAGAATTCATTATTGGAATAAAAAACTATAGGATCTGAAAAAATTTCTATTAATAAACAGATTTTTCTATTTATAAATAAAATTTTTTATTCATAAACAAAAATGAACTTAGTAAAATTCAATATAAAATTAGTGACGAATAGAAGGTTATATTACAAAAATTTAAAAAACAGATAAAGCAATTAATCCCCTTCCGTGCCTGAGTTTTCTCCTACAGAAAGCATAAGCTCTCCATAGAGCAGTTTTTCCAGGGTTTCGGCTACGTACTTCCTTTGCTGGTATTTCTGGATATCTTCATGCATCCTGAGGTCAGAGTCTACCTGGACTCGCACAAGAGCAAAATGAAAGGCTTTTTCATTCTTTATCGGTGCGGTATAGAAAGCTTCCAGCATGTAAGGGAGTTTGAGGGGGTCTTCTATAACTTCACTTAAAAGCAGCATCTCTTCAGGAATATCCTGGTAATGCGAAGATATATCTTTTTTTCCGGTAATAAGTTGCAGGTTTTTTTCTGAATATTTTTTCTCAAAGATAGTAATTTCACCAATTATACTTCCCACCTCTTACTCAAACTAAATTTCGGGACCCTTTTATTAATTTCCGGGATCGACTTTGGATGTTTTTCAACTCTGCACATCTTTTAGTTTTCTACATTTTTTAACTCTGTACATCTTTTAGCTTTCTACATTTCATTACTGACACACTTAATTGATGCCCTGTAAAAGGGAATAAGAGGCTTCAAGCCAGCATTCCCTTTACAATAGTGTCAATAGCATCGTCTTCTTCAAGGCCGCGGGCCATAAGAGTTTCGACTTCTTTTTTGTCTACACACCCGATTGCTGCTTCGTGAGTTACCTTGGCCAGAGGGTTATCAACACGTATAATCGGGACAGCTTCGGCTTTTGCATTGCCCTGAAGAACCTCCAAACAGTCCACATGTCCTCTGGACCTTGGTGCATGACCTTCAGTAATTCCCTTAAACTCCGACTCCGCATCTTCGGTAATGGCCAGTCGACTTTTGATCACACTTCTGGCGTTTTCCCCATTAAGGGATACTTTTT
This sequence comes from Methanosarcina sp. DH1, assembly GCF_020804205.1. Lineage (NCBI taxonomy): Archaea > Methanobacteriati > Methanobacteriota > Methanomicrobia > Methanosarcinales > Methanosarcinaceae > Methanosarcina > Methanosarcina sp. DH1. Next base: position 24,577 of record NZ_WJBJ01000036.1, read on the forward strand.
CCATGATCCTGATTTTGTCGTCCTTTTTTCCGTAGACCTTGGTAACCATTTCACAGATAGAATCTTTTTCGGCATCCACGTCATAGTCGAATTCGAGAACTCCTACTCTTCCCGAGATCAGGGAGAAATTATTGAAATAACTGCCGCCTTCCTCTACCTTTACATGGGCCTTTGGAATTACCTGAGCTCCCCCATGTGGTCCGTGGAAGTGAGTTTCTGTGTACTTTAATGAAGCATTCTTCCCTATATGCATTTGAGCCTCCATTCTATGAATAATCTTTACAGCATTAGGGAATGTACAGTGAGCGATGAGTTCAACAGCCGAGTCTTCTTCGGCTACAAAATTCATATTTATTTCCTGGAGCCCATCTTCAGGAATAAGCCCGAAGCAAAGGTGGATAGGAAATGGAATTTTGTACCCTTTCTTAATAGTCAGTTTAACGTCCACTCCATGTTCGGTCTCCTGGGGTTCGAGCGCAATTCCTTCTATCCCATTCGCATTAAGAACCTTATTTCCGCTTATCACAAGGCTTGCAAGCTCATGGTTATGCAGGACTTCAGCATCTCCACCGGATGCCGAATAGGCTGCGTCCATATCTTTGATTTCGCTGGAAAGCGTATTAAGAGTTATCTGAGTCATTTTTCAGGCCGCCTTTGGTGGGGATACCCTGCTGTCACATGGTATACACCTGTTTTTGAAAAATTCACTGATTTCCAGGGGGTCTCCGCTCCTGAGGATAACCCCTTCGCACATCAGGGATGCTTTATCGGAAGCGGCTGCAATTTCCTTCCTGTGTGTGATTACAAGTACCGAGGAGCCGTTTTCTTTGAAAGTTTGGATCAGGTTTACGATTTCCTTTAAGGAAACAACATCAATTCCGGAGTCGGGCTCGTCGAGAATAGCAAGCTTCGGTTTCATTGTAATTATGGACGCAAGTTCTATGCGTTTTCTTTCACCTCCACTGAGCGCCTCTCCAACTTCCCTATCCAGGTATTTTTCAGGTTTAAGGTCAACCTTCCTCAGGGCCTCTTTCAGCTCTTCTTCAGTGGCGCCTCCATTGCCTTTTGCCCCGATTGCCAGATAATCCCTTACTTTCAGCCCTTCAAAGCGGGCAGGTTCCTGCCAGGCAAGGGTAATGCCTTTTTTTGCACGTTCGGTTATTGAAAGTTTTGAAATATCTTCCCCATTAAAGATGAGGCTGCCTTCCTCGTGTTCATAACCCTGGAGTCCCATCAGGGTATAGGCAAGGGTACTTTTTCCTGCACCATTTGCGCCGATAATGCTGTGAATTTCCCGGTCGCCTACCTCAAGATTGACCCCTCGCAGGATTTTCTTTCCATCACGGCTTAGCACCAGGTTTTTTACAGATAGAATCTCTGACACCTCTATAAGTTTTTTAGTCTTGGCCCTGCAGCAGATCCTTGCAGTGCTGCAAATCCTTAACGGTATTTACGTTTATTGCTAGTTTGGGATTATCAAGTATCAGATTAAAGTCTTCCTGTTCGTTTCGGATTTGAGAACTGTCCAGAATATTAATTCCGGAAGGTACTATCAGTTTCCCATCCTTGTTAAAGACCGTATCCGGCCTTATTCCTGCTCCTTTGCAGATATTTATAGGAACATATACAGAGAGCGCTGGCTTTCCTTCTTCCCTATATTTCTCGATTACAGAATCGATAAGTTCAGGGTTTATTAGAGGAAGGTCTGACATAATAATCATTACAGGCCCAACCGTTTCTGCGGTTTCTACCGCGTGGACCATATCCCCTACATAGTTTCCGCCAAAAGTCCTGATTACGCGAACTTCTCCTTTGTAGCGTTCCTGGATCATAATTTCTGTCCTTGGGGTAACAGGGGAGACCGCTACAAAAACTCTGTCTATATTATCTGAGGCCCTCAGGGTATCTATCACATAGGCTATAAGTGGTTTTCCAAGCAATTCAACACAAGGCTTTTCTCCCATTCCAAGCCTCTGTCCGAACCCCCCTGCCATTACAATAGCGTCCATTTTAAACCTCCCATGTATCCATTCAATGAAAAATTCAGGAGAACTGCGATAATAATGAGTGCAGTTATCCGACCAATTTCGTTAGCAGTGCCAATTCCATCACCGTTTAATCCCCCAAAATGGGCATAGCTTCGGTTAAGAATCACCAGAGCCGAGATACAGGCTCCCAGATAAGGCAGCAGCCCTATCCATCCAAAAGGCAGAAAGCAAACTATAGCTCCGAATATGAATCCAATCAGAAAATTCTTTCTGGTTGCTCCGCTTATAGTCATGGCTCCCAGGCCAGGATAAGCCTGTTTTTCCTGCGGAGGTATGGGCTTTCCAAAGGCAGCAATAGTTAGCATGGACTGTTTTGCACTGACCTCTGCAATAAACATTGATGCAAGCATTAAAGCCGGAAGGTTAGCTCCGAAAACAACGGAACCTCCTTGCTGTATTGCCCTTATCGAACTGTACAGAGTAAGTAATACGAGAATGCAAAAGGATACTCCTCCTGTCCCGATGGTCGTGTCTTTCAGGGCCTTGATTTTCTTCTCACGTGACCCATGGGCCATAAAGCCGTCCCCGATGTCCGTGACTCCATCGAGGTGATTAAAGCCTGTGATATAATATATGAATCCCATGATAAGGGCTGCAAGCACAGGCCCGGGAAATATTACCTGTCCTATGAATGCAACTGCACCTATGAGAAGCCCGAGTACGGCTCCCACAACGGGATAAAAGTAGATTTTCTTCATGAGTTCGTCGATTCCTTCCATGCTAATTCCCACAGGAATAGTGGACAGGAAACCAAACCCAGATTTAAAAGCAAGCAAATATGAATTCATCGCGCACCGCCTGTTTTTCAATCCTTTCCTTCTTTCAGTCCGTCCCTATAAATTCTGCCATACCTCTTGAATACATATTGGAAGACACGCCTCCTATAAGGCCCCCGATAACGTCATCCATGAAAGGCCCGAGCTTTGCAAGGATTCCAGGCTTCTGCTTGTCAAACCTGACAAACTCAAAAGCGCCCTTGGAACCGCTGATATAGGTTGCAATACTTGTGCCGAGCACTTCATCTGCAATTATAAAAGTAAGGTCTTTTTCATAAGAACTTTTGCTAAGGTTCGGAAGGGTTCCTGCCCTGCCTTCCCGCTCCAGCAAGACCCCGGAATAGATTAGAAGGCAGAGGTTTGGATCCGAAAGTGCGTACTTAAGTTCTCTCTTAAATAAAGCGTCGGCTTTCTCTCTGGTCTCAAGCCCTGGATGGGGAACGTACATTTCCAGAGCCGTATCAGCAAGGTCCTGAACACTGATGCCTTCTTCAGCAAGGACATCGAGGATGTTGACTGTAGCGTTTTCTTCTACTTTCTCAGGCTGCCCTTTTTTCAGGTCTTTTTCCTCAATATCGGATAACTTCATATGATCACTTCGGGGTTGTTAAAAAATGGTTTTATTAGCTTTTGAAAATCTTTAACGCTATTACACTGGCTTTTCTCATAACCCATATTTCCATGAAGGATTCAGATTATTTCAGAAGCTGTCTTAAAATTCAAATAATTTATACAATTGGATAATAGGCAACGTTCCGTTTAAATTCATATTTACACACTCGATGCATAAAATCAAACACAACAAACATCATGGTTTAAATTTTCGTTTTGGACATTAACAGTTTGACACTCCGTTTATCAATTTAAATGCATAAGTCCTATCCCAATTATAGAACCAAATTTAATTTTAAGACACGCTCTCAGGAATCAGGTTCTGGCAGCGAAGGAAGGGTCACGGATACAGGTATATCCCTGCTAAATGAATTACTGCCGCACAGGCAACAAGCGAGAAGCCTGAAGCAATTGCTATTAATTGGGATACCCTTTTTATATCCTTTACTTCGGTCGGGGGATATAAGGCCCCAAGTATATAAGTATCGGGTTTTTCAAGTTTGACTCCGAGCGCTCCTGCAGTAGCTGCCATGGGATAACCTGAATTGGGGGACGGGGTTTTCATTCCGTCTTCAAAAGCACTCTTTATACTGTTAAAGGGAGAAAATTTTCCCTGTTTTTTCGGGAGCAGACTCGCTATAAAGGCTGCTGCAAGAATGAATATCACGGAGATGCGGGCAGGGATCCAGTTCAATACGTCATCGGATTTCGCTGAGAAGTACCCAAGGTCCCTGTAGGGTTCGGTTTTATACCCAACCATTGAGTCCAGAGTACTTATGGCTTTAAATGCATATGCTGCAACAAGCCCGTATTTTCCGAAAAGGGTATAGTAAAAAATGGGGCTCAGGATGCCGTCAACATAGTTTTCGGATACGGATTCGATAACTGCGGAAGACATCTGGTTTCTGGTAAGTTTTGAAGTGTTCCGGCTTACATATATTGGGAGTAGTTCCCGGACTTTATCAAGCCTGTTTGCTTCGAGGTGCCCATAAATCTCCTTTGCAGGGCCGAGCAGGCAGTTAACAGCAAAGGTGGCTTTCAGGAAATATGCCTCTATAAGAAGGGCAAGCACCCTAGGAATTCCCGGAAGGGCTGCTATGTAAAGCACGGTGTAACCCAGCAAGGCTGCAGAAAATACACAGCAGAGAGCCATTGCAACTCCGTAGGCTTTCCTGTGAGTCTGAGGAGCCGCATTTATAAAAACATTGATTAGTTTTCCTATCCACACAACAGGGTGTACGGCAGCAGGCGGCTCCCCGAAAAATATGTCTATGGCGGCTGCAAGCAAAAGTACCAGGGCAAGATGCCCGCTGTCTGGTACAATCATAGGATAGGCTCCATCACTTTCTTCCAGGCAACTTTCACGAGTTCGTCCGTATCTCCTTCCTGCATAAGACAGTCAAGGATTTTCTGTGCAGTTTCCGTCTTGTGAACCAGATGACAGTCAACACAGCTCCAGATTTTTCCGCCTCTTGAGCTCTGGATCCATTTTCCTCCTGTGCGCTCGTTTTCACAGGGATAGAACGGACAGAAGCAGAAGGTACAGTTCTGGCCTTCAAAGTGGCAGGGATAGTATTCGCAGGTTTTCCTGCCTCCAATGCCTTCTTCAGAAGCCTTTTCGATCACATTCTGCAGTTCTTGTTTTGCCTGTTCTCTACCCCAGTCGGTGATTATATCCCCGATTGCAGCAATTATCCTGTCGTTTTCTTCGAAAGTCCGGACTGCAAGCCTTATGTAATCTTTTCCAAGGCCGTGGAGGGAAGAACAGTCTCTTATGAGGACTCCGTGAGCTGCCAGACGTGCAGTTAATTCCGTTGAATCAAGCATGAATTTACTGATATCAACCAGGATAAAGTTTACATTCACCTCTCCGGCTTTAAAACCCCTTATCCTATCGAGTTTAGCCTTAAAAACCTCTCCTTCTTCCCTGATCATATCTCTCGCTTTTTTCAGGTACGGGTTTTCAATCCCGCCTTCAATATTAAGAAGGGAAGTCGCTACAGCGTCTGCCAAGGTTCCAAGATTCCAGGAAAGTCTGGCAGTATCCAGAATTTCAGCTACCTCAGGGGAAGCTATTCCGAAGCCCATCCGGATTCCAGGGATTGCAAAGTCCTTTGTAAGGGAACGCATGACAAAAACGTAATTATTGTTTACTGCAAGATCTGCAACACTCTGTGAAGGATCTGAAAGCTCAATAAAAGCTTCGTCCACGAAAAGAAGTGTTTTGTGCTGTGTACAACGTTCCGCAAGAGCTTTGATTTCTTCTCGAGTACGGAGTTTCCCAGTCGGGTTATTGGGGTTACAGATGAACAGGATTTTTGCTTTTTCCAGAAGCTCGTCAGGAAGTTTTTCGACTTCGTCCTGGCTTGGGTACTGCAGTTCTGCTCCCATAATCCGGCACTGCATTTCGTATTCTCCGAAAGTGGGCCAGGGTAGAAGGACAGTATCTCCTTTTTCAACCACGCATTCCACTACAAGCCTTATAATTTCCGTTGAACCGTTACCCGGAATAATATTCTTTGGGCTTACTCCATGCCCTACGAACTTTGCAGCAGCTTCTCGAAACTCAGGATACCTGTTATCAGGATATTCGGTAAGTTTCTTAAAACCAGCATTAAGAATCTCATCAAAGTTCAATCCGCTTTCCGGATGCTCAAAAGGGTTTCCCAGAGGATTAAAGTTTGCACTGAAGTCAAGAATTTCACTTTCAGGAATCCCGTAAGTTTCAGATGTTTCCTGAACTAACCCTCCATGCCTGCAGGGCTTCAGGTCCAGTAGATGTTTCCTTAAAGGTACACTTCTTTGCTCGGACACGGTAATCGCAAATATTTAGTGTGAATCATGTATATTAATCTGCTTATTATATTATTCAACGTAAACTTGCCTTTATTTGCTTTACAATTGTTTGATTGCGAAAACTTCTGCTTCTGGAATCCATTCTACTTTATTTTACAGAACAAATATATTAATTCTGAATTTAAGCTGTCGTTTTTTGGCGGCTTCAGATAGGTATCGAAAAAGTAAAATAGCTTGCTTTTAACTAGTACAGTCCAGAAACGCTAAAAAGCTCCAAATTATATCTTAAAGTAAAAACTCTAAATTAAGCAAAACTCTAAATTATGCTTTAAAGTAATTGTTTTAATTTGATTATCAGGTGCATTTAAAAATGACAGTTAATAGACCAAGAGGGACCCGGGACTTTTTACCTGCCGATACTGCCCGGAGAAGATACGTGGAAAGTGTTATGCGAGACGTTGCCCGCAAATGGGGTTACAGTGAAATCATTACGCCCACGTTTGAACATCTTGATCTTTTCACCCTGAAGTCAGGAGAAGGGATCATAGGGGAGCTCTACAACTTTACGGACAAAGGCGGCAGGGAAATGACCCTCAGGCCTGAGCTTACTGCTCCTGTCATGCGTATGTATATAAATGAACTTCAGCCTTTTCCGAAGCCTTTAAAATTATTTTACTTTGAAAACTGTTTCCGCTATGAGCGCCCCCAGAAAGGACGTTTCAGGGAATTCTGGCAGTTCGGGGTTGAACTTATAGGAAGCGGAAAACCCGATGCCGATGCCGAGGTCATTGCCCTTGCCGATGCCATGTTAAAATCCGCCGGAGTGAAGGGCGACATGAAGCTCGGAAACCTTGCGGTCATACGTACACTCTTGAGCGGGCTTGAACCCGAAATTGTGAGCAAGGTTATGCGGCTTGTGGATAAAAAAGAGTATGCCGGCCTTGAAGCTCTGCTTGAAGAAATAGGAGCCGAAGAACAGCTCAAGTCCGACCTTTTCCACCTGATAAAACTGGAAGGCAAGCATATCCTCCCTGAAGTAATAAAGATCGTAGGAAATATCCCTGAACTTGTAAGCTTTGAAAAGACCCTCAAGCTTCTCGACGCATACGGAGTCGATTACTCCCTTGACTTCGGGATTGCACGCGGGCTTGATTACTATACAGGCATGGTTTTTGAGGTATATGCCGAGGGCCTCGGTGCCCAGAAACAGGTCTGCGGTGGAGGCTCTTACCAGCTTATCCAGCTTTTCGGAGGTGGAGACGTACCCTCAACAGGCTTCGGGATAGGTTTTGATAGGATTATGGAAATCTGCCCTCTTACCCCACCTGCTCCTAAAACTCTTATGCTGGTCTCAAAACCCGATCTTCATCTAAAAGCGATAAGTTTTGCAAATGAATTAAGGAAGTACGTGCCGGTCCATGTAGACCTCATGCAGCGTAATTTCAAAGCCCAGCTTTCTTATGCAAATACCATCAACGCTGATTACGTGGTTATAGTCGGGGAAAAAGAATTAGAAGCAGGAAAGCTTACGCTGAGAGATATGGTTTCAGGAGAACAGGAACTTCTGACGCTTGATGAGATTATTGAGAAAGTTTCACCTAGCTAAAGTTGAAAGATTTTTTCTTTTATTCTTTTTACCCTCATTATATTGTTGGAGAGCCTATTTAGGTTCAGGCAGCAGTACGCAATTTTATTTACTTGTACACTGGACCTTATTCCTCTTTTTTGGTTACATTTTCCTATATTACCAGTATCGATTTTCAGAGAGTCCAGGTGTACAGGGAAGTGTACAGGATTAGATCCTGACTTATAGCTGCAAGTATGGTCTTACGAAAACTTTCTCTGACAAGACCCAGGCAGAATTTGTAAAAGTACTCTGTGTAAAAGTACTCTGTGTAAAAGTACTCTGTGTAAAAGTACTCTGGCTTTCAGTTGTAAATTCAGCATAATTTCTGTGGCAGGCGTGGTTCGCATCTGAGGATTACCCATACGAGACGCACTGACAAAAATTAGCACATTGATTTGTTTCAATCACCGATTTTCATAAAGTTGACTAAAATGTTAATTGTTAGATACTTTGGTAATACAGATTATATAGGTGTTTAAAAATTATAATGTTTGGAATTCAATCAGAGGTGGCTCAACGATTGGAATCCAGAGACCAAAAGCTCAAACAGTAACTTACAAAGCAACCCACTTTCCGTATATGCACACAAAAATGCAATCAACTTTCCCAATAAGGCAGTAAATTAAAATTTGCCTGTCTTTAAATTAAATATTTTAGACAATTCGGCAAATTAATTCTACATTTGTGTTCAAATGCGGAAAGTGGGTAACAAGGTCTAGGAAATTAATTTGGGCTGATCTCACAACTCTTAAAAATTAAAGTTGCGCTGGCGCACCGCGCAGCAAGCTAGAGAGGTATTCGACTGAAATAAATCATATCTGAAAAACGAGAATCCATATTTGGAAAGAATGTGTTTATTCTATCGGGATCGCAAAGAGTTATGAATACCCTGACCTCCGCAGGCTGTCTCACAACCGTAGTTCGCGATAAAATTCCTCCTTTTTTGTTTTAAGGCTTTAAAAGCCTTATTTTTTTTACAGATTTCTGCCCTGAATTTGAATTGTCGGATAGCTTCCTGTTGGTCCTCATTCATATAATTCAACAGGATATGAGAGCTTTGATACTTTGAAATATTTTCTAGTACATCGATTCTCAAATATATATACTAAGAAAACAAATACAGTTTATGACGCAAATATTCTTTTAAAGTCACATGGAATTTTGTAACACGGAAAACGCAGCCTGTCGCATAGTGATTCGATCTGGATATTACAACCACGGAAAACACGGAAAGCACGGAAGAAACACGCCTTTACTACTGATTTCCGTGTCTTCCGTGCTTTCAGTGGTTTTCAAAAAATTCATTTTGGACATACTTTGGAATCGATGCACTGGTATACGACCTTTTCTTAATGGGACAGAAGATTATTGGCTCTTCGCCATTTCCTATAGATAAGATTATTTTCAATTCAATACCGCATTGGTTTTTATGAGGACATTATGAGGATATTCACATAAAACAAAGAAGAGCCTAAATCTCAAAGCCTCCGTAGATATACGAAAATGTTATACATTAAAACTACTATTGAAAAAGCATGCAGAAGGAAGACCTGGACTTTTTCAAAAAATGGTTTCTGGATTATGTAGACCAATTTTCCTCTCCTGAGGTCTTTATCCAGGAAAACGTTAAGCTAAAAATCGAGCATACGGCAAGAGTATGTGAAAATATCCTTTTACTTGCCAAAGCGGAAAATGTGGAAGAAAAAGACTGCAGGCTCGCTGAAGCAATAGCTTTATTTCATGACCTGGGCCGCTTTGAACAGTTTACTAAATACAGGACGTTCAAAGACTCAGAATCTGAAGATCATGCCCTGCTTGGCGTAAAAATTCTGGAAAATACCGGGGTTCTTTCCATTCTATCTCGGAAAGAGAAAGATATAATTCTGAAAGCTGTGGAATATCATAATCGCATGGAAATTCCCGAATGCACAGAAACTACAACAGAATTCCTTTTTTATTTGAAATTGATCCGGGATGCCGATAAACTGGATATCCTGAAGCTTGTGAGTGAAGATTGTGAGAAAGAAGAAGAGCTCAGGAATCCAGTTCTCGAATTCAATATTCCCGATACGCCCGGATGTTCGGAAAACATATTTGAGGATATCCTTAATAACAGGATGTCAAAGCTTGCAGATGCAAAAAACCGGAATGATATTAAACTTCTCCGCCTTAGCTGGATTTTTGACATTAGTTTTCCTGCAGCTTTTTCTCTTCTCAGAGAACGCGGTTATCTTGAGATAATTCTGTACTCAATGCCAGAAACTGAAGAAATGCAAATGGTACGCGAACATATTGAGAGCTATTTGAACGCAGTTGAAACCAGAGCAGAAATAAAGCTGTGAAAACGGATGTTAGCTAAGCCAATAAGCCTTAAAGAGCATAGATCAGGATAAAACTGAAACGTTAGTGAAGTGTAGATAAACTGAAGCAAAAGAGATAAGAAAACAATCTGTAAAAATTTTAAACTTGGGCTGTTAGAAAAGAGAAATCCACTACGAATTCATTCCATGCAAATTCATTCCATGCAAATTCATTCCATGCAAATTCATTCCATGCAAATTCATTCCATGCAAATTCATTCCATRCAAATTCATTCCATRCAAATTCATTCCATACAAATTCATTCCATACAAATTCATTCCATACAAATTCATTCCATGTAAATTCATTCCATGTATCTTCTACGATTTTCATTGCCCAGACTTCGCCGGTAATCCGAACGAATCTGACTTCTTGACTGTTCTATAAGCATTGATTCCAGAGAATCTTCTTTAAGTTCTTCCCCTATATTTTTATCTTTTTCCTTTGTTTCCGGTCTGTCTTGATCCTTTTTTCCTATATCCGGTCTACTTTGTTCCTTTTCCTCTGTCATATTAAAATTACTCCTACGTTTAACTGAGTTAAGGAATGATTCAAGTATCATATCAAAGTATTGTTGTCAAGAATCATTATTGAGATAATGAAATTATGTACAGATCAATTCCTGAACTGCAAATTTGAAGTTATATTTTTATCATTCCTAAAACATATTTTGTTGTAATCGACATTTTCACGTAAACTTATTTTGGCTCTTCTTTGTTTTGTGTGGATATCCTCATAATGTCTTCATAAAAACCAATGCGTTATTGAATTGAAAATCGTCTTATCCACAGGGAATGACGAAGAGCCCTTATTTTCAATTATTTTAACAGGATCTTTTTAGTTAGAATATTATTTTAATTTAATATATTATTTAGGACTTACGAACTTGAGGAACAAAATCAATTACAGCAAAGACTGTGGATTAAAGTCACGTTTTAGACAGTTAATAGTCTGATGCTGTTGATTTTTCAGTTCTACTGCGTAAGTCCTACTATTTTTATCAAGATTTACTTATTATTAAGATTTAATTATTATTAAGACTTTATTTTTATTAAGATATAATTATTATTTAACTTTTATTTTTATTAAGATTTTATTTTAGTTACCGTCTTATTTTAGTTTGAATTTTTCAGGATATTCCTCTGGGCCAGAATCCGGAAAGATGTTCAGGATTTATCAATTGCCTTGAGTCCGGATGGCTGTTCGATAAATTCCACCTCAAGACCGGAAATTTCACGCAGTCTGGAGCATAAAGCCTCCATGCCCGGATTTTCCGTGGCATAGTGAGTAGCGTCAATAAGGCAGAGATCCTCGTACTCGCGGAGAATATTATGCTTAAGTTCGGAAGATATGAAGGCATCAACTCTATTTGCCCTTGCAATTTCAAGGAACTCAGTCGCAAAGCCACTGCCACCGACGACCATTACCCGACTTATCCCCTCTTTTTCTCCTGCATATATGACAGGAGTTTGCAGGGTCTCCGAGACATTGGACGCCAGTTCAGCCGAAGCACAGGGTTCTATCTCTCCTATTCTACCGACTTCCACATTTTTGAGATTCTTTAACCCGAGCCTTGCAGCAAGCACGTCATTAATGCCTCCTTCGGCTCTATCATAATTCGTATGCATGCTGTAAAGGGAAATCCCGTTATCGAGGGCAAGCCTGAGAGATTCAGCCAGGGATTTTGAGATTTTGTTAATCGGATGGAAGATAAGGGTATGGTGGGTAATTAGAAGATTTGCTCTCATTTCTGCAGCTTTCTCAAGCGTATAAGAACTGGCATCGAGGGCAACTGCAATTTTTTCTATGTTATTTTCCAGGTTGAGAATTAGCCCGATCCTGCCTTCGTCAAAGTCTTCAGCAAGTTCAGGAGGCGCGATTTCTTCGAGAATTTCTACAACTTTCATAAGTTCCATGAAAAAGACCTCTGGTGTCCGGAAGGGACTGCTACTTCTTGATTAAATTTGGAAATTTCCGCGATTTCCTTTCCTGATTCTGTTAAATATACACGACCTTATAAAGAAAACGACTCTATATAAGAAGTTTATTCAAAATTGAAACAGTACAAAAAATTAAAATATCTTATGTTAAGATAACTTATAGAGTTTAGACAAATTTCTGATTAAAACGACCTTAATACTACCATATAGATCTGACCAGTTTAGACAAATAAATTACAAATTTTAAATGATCCTGGATTTTAATGAAGAAACCATGAAATTGGAGTTAATAAAGTAACATCGAGTTCGAAAATTGTAAATCATAGGGGAGTGCTGGGGCAAAATCAATGCATCGAATTGTAAAATACGGATGGTATCATATGACTGGTATCATTCGTGAATAAGCAGTTAGTAATTATATATAATTTAAAAAATACAAAAAAATGAAGAGCCGTAGCCATTACAGCAGCTCAAAATGCATGCTTCCAGTGCGAAAATCCAGTATAAAGAGATCAAATTCAAGGAAGGTAACTATGGCTAAGAAGCTTGCACTGATTGCATTACTTGCCGTTTTCTTCACTTCGGCTTTCTCAATAATCGCTCTTGCGGAAGAAGACATCGAGTGGGTAGAGAAACAGGATGGAACAACACTTTACTGGGGGGATACAGTAACAGTTAACGGCTATGTTATAAAGGCAGAAGATTTTAACGATAACAAACAGTTGTTTGTTTCAATCTCGAAGGATGGGGAAAAACTGAAGACGTCTCCACTTTCCGCAGGCCTGGAAGTCGTATATGACGACAAGATAAAGGTTTATGCCCAGGAAGTGGACCCGAATTATGAGATTATCAAGAAGGATGGAAAGGAGTTCAAGACCGGAAACTGGAACCCTTATGCTAAACTGGATATCCTTATAAAAGGAGAGCCAGAATTTGACATAGACATTGAAACCAAAAAGGACACATATGATTCAAAATCTACCGGAGACGGTTCAATTGATGTCTCGATAGAGATTAAAAACGATGGAGACGCAAAAGCTAAAAATGCCGTTCTAACTATCGACACAGCCGGGATGGAAGTCCTTAAAGGAAAAAAGAAATACACACTTGGAGAGGTTCTTAAAGAGGAAACTCTTGAACCTGTGAATATTACATTGAAAGCTCCCAAGCCGTGGGAAGACACTAATCTTAATATAAGTGCAAAAATTACATGCGAGGATGTCAGGAACAAGAAGTACGAAGACATAGGCTTCAAAGTCATAAAAATAGAAAAAAAATGGGGCCTTGTTATTTCAAAGTTTATTACAAGAGATAATCACATGGGAAAGCCTATCTACGTCTCGGTCAATGTCCGGAACGTAGGGCTTTGTGACATAGATGACATCGTACTTACTGATTCGATAGCTTCCGAAACGCACCTCAAGAAAGATGCGGTGCTCGAGAAGACCCTTTCTCTTAAATCCGGGGAATTAGCTGAAAAAGTTTTTGAATACACTCTGATTCCTGAAAAACCGGGAGAATTCACCTTCCCAAAAACAACGGCTAATTTTACCCTGCCTAATGGGCAGAATGGTGACGCGGGTTCCAATAACTCGGAAAAGGTAAAAATTTATGGGCCTGAAATCTCAGTTACAAAAACCATAAACAAACAGCAACTGAATGCCGGAGATGAACTGACCGTAACGATCACTGTAAAAAACACAGGAAACATTGATTCAAGTGTGACAGTAACCGACACCGTACCTCCTGAAGCTAAACTAATAAGCGGGGAAACCAGTTTCAAGCAGATTCTCGGAAGCGGCGGCGGTTCAAAAACAGTAACCTATATCCTTCAAATGCATAAAGAAGGGGAAATCCAGCTGCCTGCATGCAAAGCAAGTTTCCTCGACCTTGATGAATACTCAGGAGAGGTCGTTTCGGATACTCCTATTGTTTATGTAGGAGTACCTATTTCTCTTGAAGGAAGCAGCAAGCAGCCTGAGGGAAAAACTGACTCCAATCAAGAAAAAAATAAATCATCAGGTCTGGCGCAAAATGAAGATTCTGAAGATACTCCCGGGTTTGGCCCTGTCCTTGCTATAGCAGGACTTCTTGCAGTTACATGCATCATGGGAAGAAGACGTACCTGAAAAAACTTAAATTGGAAGTTTCGAACGCTCTGGACTTTCCAGGGCATTCATTTCTTGTATTTAATAGAATCTACTGAGAAAAAAGCCTTATTCCATTACGATTCACTTTTTTCATTACTTATTACAATTTTCATCACTTTTCACTTTTTTCATAACCATTTATACCACTTATGAATTATTTTATCTTGTTATTTTTACTGGTCTTCAAAAGTAATAGGTTGATAAGAGCTCTTTTTACCTTGAAACTCATTTGAATAAAAATAAAAATAAAAATTGAACAAAAGAAAAAATAAATATCTTTATTAATTTCCAAAATGAAAAAAAAGCATGTGAAGCAAAAAAAGAATTGAAAGTGAGTAAAACTCAACACTGCTGTTAGAAGAGGTATTGACATTAGAAAAAATAAATATTTTTTCGAGAAAAAGGAAGCAAAACATGAAAGAACTCGAGAACCGGATCAAAGCGAAAACTCTAGTCCTTACTCACGGAGATTCGGATGGGATATGCTCAGGTGCGATTGCAAAAACCGCTTATCCGGATGCGTATGTATATTTTACAAACCCGGCCAACCTTCTTGAAAAATTAAGGCTTATACAAGATGTGAAAACCCTTATTATTTGCGATATTGCAATCGATGAAAGGAACTGTTCTGAACTTCACACAGCACTCCGAGAATTTGCGGAGAAGTCCGACCTTTACTATATTGACCACCATCCTCTCCCTAAAAGCTGTGAAAAAGAGAGCTGGTTCTACCATGATATCGAAGCCTGTTCCTCAGAGTTGACCTACAGGGTCTTTGAGGACCGGCTGGACAGGGATATGCGGAGGGTAGCAATCTACGGAGCGATTGGGGATTTCTCTGACAACACTCCATGTTTAAAGAACTGGGTCAAAGATTGGGATAAAAGGAATCTTTATTTCCAGGCTGGAACCCTGACCCAGGCCATCCTATATAAAGGAAGGGATTACGAATTCAAGAGGAAACTTCTTGAACCCCTCTCAAAGGATATCATCCCTTCAAATATTCCAGAACTGCTTAAGCTTGCCAGAGAAGCAGCAATTAACGAGGAGAGATTAAGGCTTTTTGTTAAATATAATGTGGAAGTCCTGAGAAACAGCGCGTATATTGTAAATACAAATAACTCCATTTCAAAGGCAGCGATCTACGCAGCCTCTTACGGCAGGCGGGAAGTCGGGATTGCAGCCGAATACCGTGAAAGAAAGGTAGCTTATGACCTTAGTATCCGATCCCGGGGAGAGGTCGACGTAAACAATATTCTCCGTTCAGTCGCACCAAGATTCGGAGGAAGCGGCGGTGGACATCCACTTGCGGCAGGCGCTCAAATTCCCGAAGATTCCCTTAACGCATTCCTCAGGGCTTTTGATAAGGAACTAGGGGAAGCACATAGGTAAAGAACCGTAACATGGATAAAAACCGTAACATGGATAAAAACCGTAACATGGATAAAAACTGGAACATGGATAAAAACCGGGCATCGGTTGACCAAAACAGTTGATTCGCAATCGTCTAACCGGTTTATCACGCCGCGGCATGGGATTTTTGATCAATCCTATTTTGAAAAGGGTTGTGTCACAACCGTTGCGCCGTTTGATCACGCCGAGAACGACATTTTTGTTCAGGTCTTTTTTGAAAAAGGCTTGGAGGTAAAAAACAATGGAAACCAGTAAGACTGCAGCTGAAAGCGGAGTAAGCTTTGAGATAATCTTTGTAGGCCGTTCAAACGTGGGTAAATCCTCGTTGCTAAGGGAACTCTTCGGAGCGAAAGTAAGGGTTGGAAAACGCCCCGGGGTTACCTTACGCCCTGCACATGTCCATGTCTCGGACCTGCTTATTACGGATATGCCTGGCTTCGGCTTCATGAGTGGAGTAAAAGACCGAAAGCAAGACATCGTTAAAGACAAAACCGTGCACTATATCGAAGAAAATGCCGAAAGGATCAAGCTCGGAGTGCTTGTAATAGACAGCCCGTCTTTCCCGCAGATAGTAGACCGCTGGGACTCAAAGGACCAGATTCCGATAGACATTGAAATGTTTGATTTCCTCAGGGAAGTCGGGATTGACACCATTATTGCTGCAAACAAGATGGATAAGGTAAAAGAAAGCGATTACGATTCTCTTCTTGACGAGATTGCAATTCGACTCGGGCTTGAACCTCCCTGGCAGAACTGGAGGCATATAATAGCTCCTATCAGCGCCAAAAAAGGAGACCTGAAAGCTTTAAAAGGTCTGCTTCGGGAAAGGCTGCACGAAATGAAAAGGGATGACCTGTTTAAGTATGTTTGATTTGAAAAAACGCGTCATAGGGCTATCGTCATAAGGTGTTTTATCCCAAAATTATTTCTCTGTTTAAATTTATCTGTTTAAATTTCTTTTATTGCAGTTATATCTCGCGTACAAATGACTCACCATTTTACTTCAACTTCAAATTTGGTTCATTTTACATGATCATTCTATAGTATCAAAATTGAATTGTAATTTAATCAAGTTTAATTTTTTGAGTCGCTTGTTGTTGTATCGTATATTAACTTTCAAATAGTCTTGAATCTGCGAAATCATTTCAGGATACAACATGGAAAGAAAATAAAGGAAAGAAAATAAAGGAAAGAAAATAAAGGAAAGAAAATAAAGGAAAGAAAATAAAGGAAAGAAAATAAAGGAAAGAAAATAATATAAAATAAAAGAAAGAAAATTTGTAAGTAAATTAGCTTTCCTGGACTTTATCTCCTTTTTTCATAGCTTCTTCGATTCCTTCTCCAATTTTAACATTCATGAGAAAATCATCAACCGTTGCAAGAAGAGAGCCTATTTTTTCAGAGTGAAAATGGACAGCAACTTTATCATTACTGATTTCACTTTCCATGCTTCTAAGGTTATCCGGAGAAAGAGCTTGCAGAATTTTCGCAGCGGATTTTCTTGATTCAGGATCCGGAAATTCAATTGTACCTGTAATTTTCATAAGCACTCCCATCGCTTTTCCATCTTATTATCTTTATCTTTTTTGATTTTTTGCTCCGGTCTTCTGGAGCTGGTCACCTATTATTCGGTCTGCAATGCTAAGGAACTCCTCTACACTTCCAAGAGGGATTGAAGCCCCGGAAGCTACACTGTGCCCGCCTCCTCTTCCACCAACTGCACCTGCAGCTTCTCTAAGGGCAAAAGCAAGGTCAAGGCCCTTTGAGACAAGTTCACGGGTTCCTCTTGCCGAGACTTTCAGGATTCCTTCGGATTCATTTATGCAAATGAAAGGAAGTTCGGGATGAAGGTAACGGACGACCGTGCTTGCAAGGTTCCCGGTAGAAATGGCATCAGCAGTAACAACATACCAGAGATTCTCCCCTTTGCTAATTTTTTCTACGTTTTCTCTGGCATTCAGTGTAAGTTTCTTCTTATGTTCTTTATTTAGAGAGATGGCTTCATTAATACTTTCCTGATCTTTCAGGCAAAGAGAAATAGCCAGCCCGTAGATTTTCTGCTTTCCGCATGTGTCAAGGATGGAGATAAAATCGTAAACATTTCTTACAAGCTCCCGATTCAGAAGCAAAACTTCTCCTATAACAGCCTCAATAGCTTCCGGGCTTGCCTGCCTGACAAGTTTAAGGGCGACAGCATTGGCAAGCCTTGAGATTTCCTCTTCAGACAGGTTTTCAATTTTTCCTGAAAGACCGAGCTGGTTCAAAAATTCTGTAACTTTCTCAGGGTAACCGGTTATATCCAGAAAAGGTTCAGTACTGTATGCGAGCACGTCTACAAGGTCTCCATCTCCTACTTTGAGCCCCTTCCGAATAGAAACGACCCCTGCTTTTAAGGCTTCCTCCAGGATGAAGGCATTGGCCGTGTGAAAAAGTTGCTTATCTCCAATTGCACCTGCAAGGGCCAGCCCTGCAAGGTCAACGTTATCGGCTGCCAGTTCTCTGGCTACAAGATAGCAGGTGCCAGAAGCTGAGATATCAGTTGCCCCGTCGATTCCAACCATATGGGCATTTACAACGGCTTTTGCCGGAGATTGACCTACAGGCTGGTGGTGGTCAAGCACTATAACATCAGCTTCCACCTTATCAATAAGTTCAGGTTGCCCGCTGCCCATGTCGCAAAAAATGACAAGGTCATTCCTGGAGATGCTCTTGTTCACGTCTTCAATCACAGCTTCATCCAGCCTTCCAGCTATCGAAAGCTGGAAACAAATGCCTGCCCGCAGCAGAGCCTGTGCCATTATCCCGGCTGAGGTCAGCCCATCAGCATCATTATGTGAGACTACGCGCACAAATCTGTATTTCCGGATTTTTTCGGCTGCATTCTTTGCAAGATTTATCAGATTCTCAAGCTCGCTCAAAATCCATCACTCAAAAATTCAGTAATAAGGTCAAAGGATTATTAGAAAATTAATTAAGATATGTTACTAGTTCATAAAGGATACCAGTCTATACAGGCTTGATAGTATAAAACTTTGTACATTCAATAACTGAAGAGTTTTCGGACAACATATCCAAATTTTATTTAAATTTGTGCATAATCTTTGTTTTCAGAGTTCTTTGTAAGGACATAGGTTCGTTTTGAAAAAATTGCACACTACTGTAAAACTTGTAGAAACCAGAGAGCCAATTTGGCTCTTCGCTGTTTCTAGTGAGTAACTTACACCTATCTCTTAAATGCCACCTCTTAAATGCCGAAGTAACATATATAAAATTTAGAAATATTTGCGGTTGGAAATCACATTCCAGCTTGATGTTTCTCTTTTTGGCCTATTACTTTGTAACTGAATAATTATTTTCAACCCCCCACAAAACAACGAAGAGCCAATTTTGCGCTGAAATCTTTTCGATGGATAACCATTAGCTACTTTTACGACTATTATTAGTTAGTTTAAGTTTCTTCTAAATTGAGCCCAGTTAGATTTTAAAGATTTTTAAAGATAAGCTTCTGTGACATAATACCTCATCATCCTATGACTGTTAAAATAAGATGCTATCATACCTATTGAATTATTGATTAGCTTGAACCATTCATCTTGTTGTTCGTAGTACATAGGGACGACGATGTAGTAGAGTTTGTAATAGAGATCTTTGAGCTCAGCAAGTCTTGTTTCTTCTATAGAAATTTTTTCATCTGGTTTGGGCCCAATAGACCAACCTGTCACATCTTCAATCCACCCCTCAATCCACCAGCCATCAAGCACGCTAAGATTCACTACTCCATTATGAGCAGCTTTCATGCCACTTGTACCTGATGCTTCGTAGGGACAGTTAGGAGTATTAAGCCAGACATCAACTCCAGAAACCATTTTTGCAGCAAGATCCATATTGTAATTTTCCAGAAATGCAATTTTTATTTCGTTACGAAGTTTTTTCATCACTTTATAAATATCCCTTATAATTTGTTTTCCGGCTTCATCATTAGGATGAGCTTTACCTGCAAAAATAAGCTGAATTTTGCCTCTTTTATTTATATTCCTGAGCATCTCAAGATCAGAAAGAATTAAAGTTGGACGCTTATATGATGTCATACGCCGTGAAAAGCCTATTGTAAGAGTATCATAATCCATACCTATACCTGTTTTTTTGTTCACCTCGTCGATCAGATTTCTTTTTGCATTCCAATGTGCTTCCCAGAGCTCAGTGTCTGGAATTTCTCCGACTCTTATCAGAAGTTCGGGTTCATTCTCCCAATCCGGAAGATAGCGATCATAAAGCTTTCTGAAATAAGGGGAAGTCCATGTATAGGAATGAACACCATTTGTAATGGCATGAATTTTGTAGCCAGGGTAAAGTGCACTTGAGATCTGGCTGTGTCTTTTTGTAACGCCATTGATATAGTTCGACAAGTTCATAGCAAAAATGCTTGTATCAAAGTAGTTTTGCCCTCCATACTTGCGAAGGATCTCAACATCGTTTTTATCCTGGATTAGATCTTCTACAAGCCCATAATCAAATTTATCATGCCCTGCTTCCACTGGAGTATGGGTAGTAAAGATACAAAGTTCCTTTACTTTAGTCGGGTCTAAGCTGTTTTGCTTCAAAAGTTCTAGAGCAAGTAAGCTTGAATGCCCTTCATTCATATGGTACTTTCTGACTTTGAACCCAAGAGCATTAAGCATTCGTACTCCCCCGATTCCGAGTACTATCTCCTGCTTGAGTCTATAGCGTTGATCGCCTCCATATAGAAAATCCGTAATCTTGCGGTCTTCCGATTCATTTCCTTCAACATTTGTATCTAGAAAAATTATCGGCACGCAGCCTTCTATATGGCTCTTGTAAGTATAAGTCCAGGCTCTGAGTTTAACGTCTCTATTCTGAATTTTTACTTTTACCTCTTCTTCGCAAAGAGTCATAAAATGCGAAGGATCCCACTCATCAGCATGTTCTGTCTGATTTCCTTCAGGATCAAGAATCTGTCTAAAATAGCCTTTATTGCTTACCAGTGTTACTGCTACCAGTGGGATATTCAGATCCGCAGCTGAGCGGATAACATCACCTGCAAGACCCCCTAATCCCCCTGCATAGGTCGAAATTTCACTACGAAGACCTATCTCCATTGAAAAATAAGCAATATTTTGTCTCTCCAGTGCTCCGTGAAGATTCTCCATATCATCAAGTCCTTTATTTTTTTTAAATTATAACTTGTTTTTTATATTAAAAATCATCATATCTTAAAACATTAAATATACATTTTTGAAAATAAACACAATTTTCTTTCAATAATGTCAACAAATAAATGAAAACGCTTTTAACACTTAACAATATATCAAAATTTTTGTAAAATTTGTTTTATATTATTTAAACATAACTATTAAGCCTATCATCAAAGTTAATTGATATCGATTTTGATGAAAACAAAGAGTTTAATAACTGACTTGTAGACAACGAAAAAGTGCAATCAATTGCCAATAATCAATGAAAACTCATTTAAAGAAATCTGTAAGTTGAGTTTTAATGGCGATGGCTAACGATCTTGTTTTATCCGGATTTCTATATTTGTAACTAAATATTGTAACTAAATATTGTAACTAAATATTGCAACTAAATATTGCAACTAAATATGAAACAAACCCAACTTTCAAATAATATTTGATAAGCAAAATTATTTCATAACCAAACACGTTTTTCCTACGGATAGTGGGACAAAAACCTGCGGACTTCTTCTCTCAGGAGAAAAGAATGAAACAGGAAGAGGCAATCCGGGAAACCGGCTCAGATCATACCAGCTAATCTGGGAATCAGCTAATCTGGGCATGGGGATTTAAGTTTCCGAAGGTGATTACTTGCCTTTGACGGAAACTCTAAGAATTTTGATATGCCTCAAAGGGTTAGATGACTATAAATTATATCTGAAATATCAGTAGTATACGTGAATGTCGTAGAAAAGTCAAAAGATTAAAAGCTTACAAATTGAAACTTAACATGGGGAGATAATTATGAGTGAGATGACACTTAAGGAGAGACTTTTAAACGCGCTTGAAGGCAAAGAAGTTGACAAAGTACCGGTCTGTTCTGTAACTCAGACAGGAATTGTTGAATTAATGGATGAAGTTGGGGCTCCCTGGCCGGAGGCTCATTCTGATCCTGAAAAAATGGCGAAGCTTGCGATTGCAAACTATGAATTAAGCGGGCTTGAAGCTGTAAGAGTTCCATATTGCCTGACTGTGCTTGCCGAAGCTATGGGCTGTGAGGTTAATATGGGAACCAAAAACAGGCAGCCTTCAGTTACGGCACATCCCTATACCAAAGATCTTGAAGGCATGGAAATGCCTGAGAACCTGCTTGATATGGGAAGAATCAGGGCTGTACTTGATTCAATCAAACTTATAAGGGAAAAAGTAGGGCCAGATGTACCTATTATAGGAGGAATGGAAGGACCTATTACTCTTGCTTCCGATCTGGCGAGTGTAAAGTCCTTTATGAAATGGTCTATTAAAAAGCCTGATCTGTTACATCAGGTACTGGATTTCGCAACTGATGCCACAATAGCGTATGCAAATTCAATGGTTGTTGCAGGAGCAGACATCATCTCCGTTGCCGATCCTGTAGCCTCTCCTGACCTGCTGAGTCCAGAATCTTTTAAAAATGACCTCCAGTCAAGGTTACAGAAGTTTTCCTCAAACGTAAATTCGGTTACGGTACTGCATATCTGTGGAAGTGTGTCCCCTATCCTTAACTATATGGCAGATTGCGGTTTCGAAGGTTTGAGCGTTGAAGAAAAAGTTGGCAGTATTAAGAAGGCTAAGGAAGTGCTTGGGGATAGAGCAAGGCTCGTAGGAAACATCTCAAGTCCTTTTGTTCTGCTTCCTGGTCCTGTCGATAAGATAAAAGAAGAATCGAAAAAAGCGATTTCCGAAGGTGTAGATGTACTGGCGCCTGGCTGCGGAATTGCACCTATGACTCCGCTTTCCCACATTAAAGCGATGGTCGAGGCAAGAGACGAATACTACGCTTGAAGAGCTACAAAAAAGAATCTAACTAATTTTTTATTATTTGTCATGAAAGTGCTCTCAAACACTTTCATTTTTTGGACATGTTGTTCGAAGAATTTCATGTGCGTTTTTTTACGAATTTTTCATTACCTTTTATTACTACTTTTTTCGTGTCCTGCATAATTGTAGATCTTGAGTAAATTAAGTGTTAATTTGTACAATCACAACTATATGGTGTTCACTCAACTGTTGCTGCTTTACAGAAAAACCTTAAGTGCTAAATGAGTCGACCAGTACTAAAAATTTCTATATAAATTTATCAGGAAACCAGAAAACTACACTCTAAATTTATCCGGAAACCAGAAAACTACACTCGGGATGTTAAAAAAGGAAAAAGGAGAATTGCCTTATTAGAGGCCGTAGTTCTCCGGCTTGAATACTTTGACTTCCTGTTTATACTTTGTAAGGCAGTCACTCATGAACTTTTCTTTGTCGTCGGTGAGGGCCTCAAAAGCTGCTTTTGCGTCAGCAAGGGCTTTAGCTTCAAATCTGGAGAGCTCGAGTTTACCCCCTGCTCCTTCTTCGACAATGTTGATGCATTCGATAGCGGCGTTCTTGGCACGGAGGTAAATATCGTTTCCATCTTTTGCAATTGCCTGTCCTACTCTGTAGGCGTTCGGGTATGCGAGTACATATCCCTGTGCGTCTCTGTATATATCCGAAGCTACGAACATATCCCTGAGTATTTTTTCATTACCTGAATCAAGAGCAACATTCATTAGGGCACAGTCATAAGCTAAGGTTTCTCCCCAACACTGAACTGTGGTACCGCCGAATTCACCGTGATACTCAACAGATTCATTGGACCAGAGGTCACAGCACTGCATGACAATGTTACCCATCAGGTCGGAGTGAGCACAGGTTGAAGTCTTACCTTCCTGAGCTATCGGGACACCTGCAATGGCTTTTACAATGGTATTCTCGTAACCACAGTCCTTTCCAGGGCCGACTGCGCCGGCTTCGTAAGCAACGAGAGATCTTGCGGCAGAAATAGTCCTTGCAATGATTGCAAGTGTGTGGGCGAGGTTCTTGTCCAGCAGCCCGCCTGCAATGAACATCGCAGTGTTTGCCTGGGCACAGTCTGTGTCACCTGATGCTATTACATTATTCTTTTTTGCAACTGATGCGATGTCTTGCCAGATCATTTCCATATCTATGCTACCGAGAACACCGATTCCGTAAAGTACTCCGGCCATGTCGTTCCTGAGGATTGCATAGTCGAATACTTCTTTTCCACCCATTGACTCTACTGCAAGCATATCAGCACCGTTCTGGGCACACTGTTCGAATGCCTCCATAAAGACGCTGTACTTGTCTCCTCTGAGAGCGAGGAAGTCTCTGGTCTCGCGGATGTCACCAATGGTATGGCGGAGTGCGCACTTTATGCCATATTCATCATGGTAATCTTCCATGATAGTTTTCTGGGCGTGTGCAACGGCTGCTCCCCAATCAGGGTGATTGGACATCTGCTGAACATGTTCGGTTTCAAGCACAACAGCAGGAGCTCCGATTTGAACCATCCTTGCCATAATGTCGGTGGTGATCCTTTCGTATTCCTTTATGAGCTTTTCTTTGGATGCTCCTGCTTCAGGTCTTGGGGCATAGTTTACTTCGGGAGTTGTGTAACCGGCACCGATTTCAAGTCCCAGTCCGGTTTTAACTGGCGTGACAGCTTTTCCGAAAACCATGTCATCTGCGCTTGCGTAAGCCATTTTAGTACATCTTGTTACTGCCATTACTCCATCTCCTCAGTGTTTATGGAATTTCTCCCTCAGTTTCACAATGTTGTCCCCATGTTCCCTGATGAAATCTGCTATCTTAGGAGCATCGGCTGCTTCTTCGCCATATACCCCTAATTCATACTGGGAAACGAAGTCCTGGTTCACAGCACCTCCTCCACATGCGAACGGAATCCTGTAGCCTTTCTCCAGAAGCTTGTCATTAACTTCTTTGAATGCATACATGGTGGTGGTCATCAGGGCAGTACCTGTAAGCATGAGGGGACTTTCTTTCTCGACAGCCGCTATTACCTCATCTACAGGGACATCTCTTCCAAGATCCACTACTTCATATCCGTTAGCTCTAAGCAATGCAGCTACGATGTTCTTTCCAATATCGTGAACATCACCTTCTGCAACGTGGCAAACGACTTTCCCTTTAACTACAGGTGCTCTTCCTGCTTTCTGCTTAACGTATTCAATGCCCTCCAGCATGGCATCGGCAGACATCATAACGTTTGGCAGGAAAATTACTCCCTCGTCATAAAGCCTGGTGACCACTCCCATTCCAACCATCAGTGCGTCATCGATAAGAGAGATAGGTTCCTTCCCGGAGCCAATAGCTTTTTCCAACCCTTCAACAACGTCGTCCTCTTCGCCTTCAAAGATGGCCTTTGCAATCGGATAAATCATTGAATCCTTTGGGTAAAGTTCTTCTGCAGCCTCTTCTGGTGTCATTTCCTTTTCCATTTTTACGTTGTAACGAACCAGAATGCCACTGGGATCTATATCTATCAAATGTCTAACCTCCATTTTGGCATTTGAGGAGCAAATAATCCCTGAGTATTTACAGGGGTAAAAACCGGGTTAAAAACCAAACTTCTCCTGAGATTGATCTTGATCTTATATCTTGATCTTATTTTGGTATTTAACATTCTCCTTTTTTTCATAGATACAACTAAGCGAGATCCAAACAGGTATAAAATCCCAAATTCTTCCCAATTTCTTAGAGGGACTCCTAACTCCTCTTAATTTAATTGGAATCCTATATATATAAAACTCACTGAGCAAGTTTAAGGTTCTAATACTGAACTTCAGGCTATAATTTTCTTTATTGAGGGGCCTTGTTGCTCTTAATGCCAGTTTTTATGAATTTTCTTTTAACTCATATATAGTTTGAAAATCTGTACAATTGTTAATACTAAAAGAGTTTTTATAACAGTATGTGGCTCTTAATTTTTTGGCAGGTTAAGTTAATTTTCAGAAAATAATTTGTAATGAAAAGCAGTCACTAACTTTCAAAATAAAATCCTGCACTTTAATAATAAATATATTTTATCTTATCTTTTCTTTCTTAACTTAATCTCTTTTGGAAAAAATATATCTTTCAGCCTTTAGTTTCATTTGTCTGAAAGCATTTTCTCGAAAGATATATATATCAGTAATGCATTTAGAGGATCCCTGATCTAATAAGGTCAGTAATCCTTAAATCTATAGATTTTTGCAAAAATCAGTTTTTGCGGGAAAATCTATGGTCAAAAACCATTCAAACAAAACCTTTATATAGGAGAAATTCCTTCTATATATCCCTCACAAAAGGCAAAATTGTGAGCATTCGACTCTCTTACTATAATGTAAGATTATAATGGCAGTATCTCTATAGATTCAAGCAAATTTTCCATTTTGCTCCGGATCTCAGAGTAAAAAATTGCCTGAGAGAAAAGCTTTATATACAAGAAATGTCTTGTATACATCCCTCACACAAGCGATTGTGTCGAGGTGAATAACACAAAGCTTTATATACAAGAAATGCCTTGTATATGTCCCTGCGCAAACTGATTGCGTAGATACAAATCTCTTTCATCTTTTAATGGAGTCAGGAGTTGTTTCCTGACTGACGAGGATTTTGTCGGTTCGGTTAATTCTGGGCGGTGAGAGTTTTCATAACACATCATCGCGAAACTGAAATAACTGAATTGATAGTTGTTAGTGCAAGTTTCTGCGACCAAGACCTTTATTTTGAAGTGTGCGATACATTAACAATTCTGGTTGATCCTGCCAGAGGTTACTGCTATCGGTGTTCGCCTAAGCCATGCGAGTCATATGTTCTTCGTGAACATGGCGTACTGCTCAGTAACACGTGGATAACCTGCCCTTGGGTCCGGCATAACCCCGGGAAACTGGGGATAATTCCGGATAACGCACATATGCTGGAATGCTTTATGCGTAAAATGGATTCGTCTGCCCAAGGATGGGTCTGCGGCCTATCAGGTAGTAGTGGGTGTAATGTACCTACTAGCCTACAACGGGTACGGGTTGTGAGAGCAAGAGCCCGGAGATGGATTCTGAGACATGAATCCAGGCCCTACGGGGCGCAGCAGGCGCGAAAACTTTACAATGCGGGAAACCGTGATAAGGGGACACCGAGTGCTAGCATCATATGCTGGCTGTCCAGGTGTGTAAAATACACCTGTTAGCAAGGGCCGGGCAAGACCGGTGCCAGCCGCCGCGGTAACACCGGCGGCCCGAGTGGTGATCGTGATTATTGGGTCTAAAGGGTCCGTAGCCGGTTTGGTCAGTCCTCCGGGAAATCTGATAGCTCAACTATTAGGCTTTCGGGGGATACTGCCAGACTTGGAACCGGGAGAGGTAAGAGGTACTACAGGGGTAGGAGTGAAATCTTGTAATCCCTGTGGGACCACCTGTGGCGAAGGCGTCTTACCAGAACGGGTTCGACGGTGAGGGACGAAAGCTGGGGGCACGAACCGGATTAGATACCCGGGTAGTCCCAGCCGTAAACGATGCTCGCTAGGTGTCAGGCATGGCGCGACCGTGTCTGGTGCCGCAGGGAAGCCGTGAAG
>NZ_WJBJ01000042.1:0-4399 GCF_020804205.1 Methanosarcina sp. DH1
GTTAGCAACTGCGCTTACCATAACTCCCACTTTTATGCCTGCAGCTACTGTTCTTGCTCTTGCTGCTGGAAACTTATCTGCTAAAGAAGAGTGGAGACGAACAATTGTACTTTCCTGAATAAGAACATCCTGGAAGTTTTCGAATTTTTTACTAAGTTTTCTCCCAGGATCTTTTGCAAACTCCTCTGTGCCGTGAATAATACACTGACGAAGAAACTCAACAAGTTCTGGAGTGATACGCCAAAACTCAGAGTTAAAACCCAAAAGATGATGACAGGGTCAATTTTACGTTCACGTACATGAGAACAGCTTCTTTGGCAGTTTGCCTTAACCACTCTTCGGGAAACATTTTCCGAAGAGAGTTCAAGGGGATGGGAAACGAGGAGACATAGATACAGAGATGATAATATTATTATAAAAGCATGTACAGGAGATGGAATTTAATGCTTAACCGATGACGCATGGATGTTTATCAGGCAACCCTATAATAAGATTTTTAGAAGAAGTCTTGGATGATATGCAGGGCAACCTTATTCAGAGTAAGTGGATTCAATTGCGTTAATATCAACAACATCAAAAAGATCATTTATTACTCTGGAAATGTGGCCTTCAGGGATAAAATCTTCCAGATTAAGTGGAAGTAGAAATTGCTGCTTTTGATCGTACTTTTTTAACACAGGAAACACTAAAACTAATTTTTCTTAAAAAGTATACATTTTATATGATATATATATATATATATTTAAGAAAATAAATATTGTGATTTTTATAATCCAAATGTACAACTAAGAGTAATTTTGAGACAGCCCGTAATAATCATTTTTAAAAATTGAGTATGTTTTATAAAAAGGTTTAAATATTACTATGAGTAAGGCTCATTACTATTAGATAGGGTTCTTTGAATTCGAATGATAAAGATGTTAACATTGAAAAACGAAAGAAAAGAAAGAAAAATAAGTTTATGTAATTTCACTTCTGAGTCGGTGGAGCTTGGGATACTTCTTGCAATTGTAGGGGGATTTCTTGATGCCTATACATTCGTTGGAAGAGGCGGGGTTTTCGCCAATGCCCAGACTGGAAATGTCGTGCTTATGGGCATAGAAGCTGCAACAGGAGAATGGGGGCAGGCAGTGCTTCATGCTGTACCTATTCTGGCATTCATGGTCGGAGTAGTAGTTGCCGAGATGATTAAAAAGCCTTCAATGCGCCTGTTTATAACAGATTCCGAAAAAGCAGTTTTAATTCTTGAAACTGTAGTCCTTTTTATCGTAGGCTTTATACCTTACACAAGCCCAAATATCATTGTAACAGTTGCGGTTTCGTTTGTTTCTTCGGTTCAAATATCTTCATTTCGCAAACTCATTGGTTCTACATATAGTACAACAATGGTTACAGGAAATTTACGTTCAGCTACACAAGAAGCTTATATAGCTTTCACGAAAAAAGACGATGAATCGGCTCGTAGAACCGTTCGATATTCTACAATTAACCTTTCGTTTCTAGCAGGAGCTATTTTAGGAGGGTTGCTTACATCATTTATTGGTGTTAAAGCCATATGGATACCTGTTATTGTGCTGATATGCTCTGTACTTTTATTCAGTAACGAGCGTAAGGATCAGAAGGCTAACATTGAAATCTAAGACTCAGTGAATTAGTAATAGTAGATTGGTGAACCACTGAAAACAAATCCTGAAACTCATGACATTGAGAGCAGTAACAGATAGAGCAGTAACAGATAGAGCAGTAACAGATAGAGCAGTAACAGATAGAGCAGTAACAGATAGAGCAGTAACAGATAGAGTAATGAGTCACTTACAATATATGTAGTGGTTCTTGACAAAGATTAGTGAATTCGTGACAAAAATCAGTAATTGACAAAGATTAGTGAATTCATGACAAAAATCAGTAAATTACTGACAAAAAAGCTTTTGCGTAATCTATATCAGCTTTCAGTGCAGGGAAGGTAGCAATGGCAAGAGATAGAAGAGATTATTATTATCACCAGGCAAAAGAGGAAGGATACCGGTCCAGGGCTTCCTTCAAGCTCAAGCAGATTAACGAAAGACACCATATTATCAATCGGGGAGACTCGGTTGTTGATCTGGGTGCAGCCCCAGGCGGATGGCTCCAGGTTGCAAAGGAACTGTCTGGAGGGAAGGTCCTTGGTGTGGACCTTCAGAGAATTGTGCCTATTGAAGGCGTTGAGACCATTCAGGGCAATATAAATGCAGAATCAACCATACAGAAGATTATTAAGACCGTAGGGGCAAAAGGAGCTGATGTGGTACTTTGTGACGCAGCCCCTAACCTGTCAGGAAACTGGTCTTATGACCATGCAAGGTCAATCGAGCTTGCAACTTCAGCCCTGGAATGCGCAAAAAAAATTCTCAAGCCCAAAGGGAATTTCGTTGTGAAGGTTTTCCAGGGAGACATGTTTAACGATTACATGCAGAAGGTAAGGGATAACTTTGTCCGGACGATGGCTTATTCTCCGAAAGCCTCGCGGTCCCAGAGTGCTGAAATCTACGTTATCGGAAAGAAATTCCTTACAGCTCCGCTCCGCAAAGGAGACAAATTCGTTGTAGATATCGAAAAGCTGGGCTCAAGTGGGGACGGTGCTGTGCTCATTGAAGGGTTTGTTGTCTTCGTAAAGGAAGTTGAAGTCGGAGAAAAAGTCAGGATCAAAATAACGGATGTCAAGCCTAACTTCGCTTTTGCCGATGTCGCAGAGAGGCTTGGAAAAACCGAAACGCCTGAGTAATTTTATTAGATACATCAGTTAACGCAAGCTATATAATTTAGTAAGAACCTATATATTTAAGTAGTTAAATATCTAGCTTAACTATTAAATATATTGGTTAATTGAATTAGCAGTTAGTAAAATTAATAAGAGTCTACCCCGATTTTAAAAAACACTTTCAAACACGGTGATCCGGTTGATTGATCTTCACACTCACACAATTTTCAGTGACGGGGAACTGATCCCCAGCGAACTTGTCAGACGGGCGGTTATTCACGGCTATGAGGCTATTGCACTTACCGACCATGCTGATTACACCAATCTTGAGCAGCTTATCGAAGCGGGACAGAAAGCAAAATACCTTGAAAGTGAATGGGATATCCGCGTTCTAACCGGGGTTGAACTGACACATGTGCCGCCACGGAAAATAGCCCCTCTTGCAAAGAAATCAAAAGAGCTGGGTGCAGAAATTGTGGTCGTGCACGGGGAGACCACCTCCGAGCCAGTCGCCCCCGGAACAAATGCAGCATCTGTTGCCTGTGAATATGTGGACATCCTGGCCCACCCGGGCCTGATTTCCGAGGAAGATGTCGAGACCGCTAAAGAGAACAATGTCTGCCTTGAGATTACAGCCAGGAACGGGCACAACCGGACCAACGGCCATGTCGCCAGGCTTGCTCTTGAAATTGGTGCAACGCTTCTTGTAAATACCGACACACATGCTCCTGAAGACCTTATCACCGATGAAACTGCCATGAAGATCGCAATGGGAGCCGGGCTTACAGAGACAAGGGCAAGAGAAGTGTTAAAAGCGTCAGCAAAAAAGGTAGCAGATATTGTTTAAACTGTAGTTTCATACTTTTTTTCAATTTCTTCCTTTCAATTTCTTCCGTGTTTTTTCTTAATTTTCTCATTTGGAATTTATTTATAGTTCGTTTTCGTCTTTCTTTCAGTTCATCTCTTGTTTCTACTATTTCCTTGTTTCCTCAGCTTATCCAGTTTTTATTATATTGAGCGCATCTCAAAACTTGATTTAATTTTCGGTATTTCTGCTGATATTACAACTCCAAAGCATGATTTTTCCAGTACACTGCTTGACCTTAGTAATCAATTTGTAATTAAGTCAATTAAAGTGTTAATTGTTAGAGACTTTGGTAATACAGCTTATATTGATGTTTAGAGATTGTTATATTGATGTTTAGGGGTTGTAAAGTTTGGAATTCAGTCGTATGTAAAATTTAACGATTGGAGTCCAAAATCCAGAGCTCAATTAGTTGCTTACAAGAGATCTAAAAAAATAATTTTGAGTTTTGGGATCAGCTTATTAAATAAGAAAAATAATTGTTAAATCCGCGCTAGATATTTTAAACAAGAAATAAATTGAACAGAAAAATATTAAAGAAAGAAATGAATATTGGCAAATATAAAAAGGTTTTTTATTGTTTGTGGCATTTTCTTTTGAGAATCTCAAATTAGCTTTTAAAATCTCAAATCTAATTTGATACTCACTTTTTTAAAAGTATCTCCCAAACGAATTTTTATCCTCAACTTTATTTTGCATTTCTGTCAACACCAGTAGTTGATATGCTATGAAACTCAATAGAGAGTAGAGTTTTCTACTCTGATTTCTCACTCTTCTGATATCGAACTTTACTGTAC
>NZ_WJBJ01000020.1:0-243291 GCF_020804205.1 Methanosarcina sp. DH1
ACGTTATGGTATCTGAGTAACTGGAAGAAATCATTGAATGAATTAAAAAGTAAAGTCTTCAGATCTTCCCAAAAACTATGATCTTCTTCGTGTGTATTACCACAATTTGAGCATTTATATCGACCAATGTTGATTTCTCCAAGACCTTCTTTAGTATGAGGATTATAGCCATTATGAACCATTGGAGTACTACAAATTGAACAGACTGGAGGAATTTTTCTACGAAAAATTCCTCGTGTGGTATATTCATAATCGTTTCCAAAACAACCAAAAACGTCTAAGAGAGCAGGGAGCTCCGAAAAGTTATTAAGAGTAAGGTTTATAGTTACCATTGTTTTTGCCGTAACATCATTACATAATTATAGAATTATAATTTTGTGTAGTGATGTTACACTTACTTTTATCACTAGATTTTGGGACTGAGTCGAAAGAAACCGAACTTGCAAAAATCATCGGATATATCCCACAATCAAATAGTTCGATTTTTGCGTTTTCGGTTTTCGATATAGTTCTGATGGGCAGAACTCCCCATTTGAGTTTAACGTCTGTTCCTGGAAAAAATGATTACAAAATTGCTGAAGAGGCCCTGGAAGGTCTTGGAATCTTGCATCTAAAGAATAAAATCTACACTGAAATCAGTGGCGGTGAAAGACAGCTTGTTTTAATGGCAAGAGCAATAGCTCAACAGCCCGAAATCCTTCTCCTCGACGAACCAACATCCCATCTGGATTTTGGAAACCAGATACGAACTCTCAAAGTCATAAAGGAACTGTCCAAAACTGGACTATCGGTTGTAATGACTTCACATTTTCCAGACCACGCCTTCTTATCCTGTAATAAAGTAGCCATCATGAATCAGGGAACAATTATGGAAACAGGAAAACCGGAAATTGTTGTCACTGAAAATAATATGAAACAGGCCTATGGAATAGATGTCAAAATTCTGGATGTAAATGAGCATAGAAGAGCATGTATTCCTATGCAAATACAAGAATCACACATGAACATAGGCTGTTCCTGATCTGAGGTATAATAGCGAGAAAATTTGAGGTGATTGAATGGATAAAAGGGGTGTAATGGCAGCTGTTGTGGTTATTTCAATCCTTGCAATAGTATCTGCTGCTATACATGTAGGTAATAGTAACACAAAATCTGACCAAGGTAGTGATATCGGATCGGATAAATACGTTCAGATAACAGATCAGGAAGGACGAGTAGTAACTATACCGGCAAATGTGACTCGTGTGGCTGCTATTTCGGGTCAGGCATACGAAAAATTGATATTGTTGAATCAAACCGACAAGATCGCAGTGACGATGTCTGCGTGGACCAATTTGCCCTGGTCATCTAAGATAGCTCCGCAGCTGAAAGGTATCCCTATAGAAGACGATCCAAATGTTGAAGATCTGATGAGCAAAAAAGTACAGGTAGTATTTTGTCGGTCATATGATGGTACTAAGGAGAAACTGAACTCGACCAATATAGCTGCTGTAGTCACTCAAAAAAACTCAGGAAATCCTGATAATGTAGACTCATTCGTTAAATATGTGAAGCAGGAAATCGCGCTTTATGGTGAAGTGATGGGCCCTGATGCAAAAAAGACTGCTGATGAATGGGGGGTATACTTTGATCAGAAAGTGAATTATGTGACATCAAGAACTGCGAACCTTACAGATAGTCAGCGCCCAACAGTGTACTATGCCAGAGATGCGACGACAACACAGGGTAAAAACTCTTATCCGCAGTTTTACGTGGAAATGGCTGGCGGTAAATATCTTTCTGGAGATACGGAAGGGATTGAAACAATTACACCGGAGCAGCTACTTGTATGGAACCCTGACGTAATCTTTGTAGGCCGAGTTAACAGTACGGATATAATTATGAATGATTCTAAATTTAGCAATCTGGAAGCTGTGCAAAATAACAAAGTATACCTCTGCCCACTGGGAATCGTCTACTGGGACTATGGCGCTGAAGGGGTGTTGCTTATGGAGTATTTTGCCAAAACCCTGCATCCGGACTTATTTGAAGACCTGAACATGACCAATGAAGTCAAAGATTACTATTTGAGGTTCTACCACTACAACCTTACCGATGATGAGGCAAACAGGATACTGCAGCATTTGCCGCCTGCCAGCACTTAACATGAAAAATAGAGAAAAGGTTGTCAGATTTACAGTTTAAAAATAGAAAAAGGAACTGGGAAGGTAACTAAAAAGAACAACAAGAGGGGTGAAATATTGTGGAAAATAGGTGTTCTTTAGATTTCTCCACAGAAAGAGATGACTATATGTGTGAAACCGAACTGTGCAGCGGTGAACTTTCGCCTGGAGAATTTGATTTTATGGGGAGAATTCCGGTTCCTTTAAAATACACGTTCAAGGATGGTTTGGAGGCGGTATTAAAGGAGCACAGGATTGAAAAAAGAACCCGACTCAATTGCTATTTTCCTATGGGTGGGGGAAGCGGTTATTTCCCTTTTGAAAACATTCACAACGTGGACAGTATTGACGATTTTCCTAATATGGTGCTGTCTCCATCATTTGATAACCTATTTGAGAAGCACTTTTTCGAAAAATTTATTGATAAAGGCTATTTCCAGGCGTGTCAACCTAAGCCTTTATCTCAAATATACGCTGACTGTGGTATAGAGGATCCTGAAAAACAATTTACTATTTTTGCAATAGTTCCATTTGTTTTTCTTGTAGACCACCGGAAGCTGGATGGGCTGCCCATCCCCAGACGTTGGATTGATATTCTTGATCCGATTTACCATAACAAAATAATAATTGGCGGCTGGCGGAAAGATGAAAATAGCCCGTATTCTGAGTTTAACTCTTTCTTATTTTTAGAGATGTATAAGGAGCATGGAATTCAGAGCTTAAAATATCTGGCATACAATACAAAAAACATGCTGCATTATGTTCACATGTCGAGAATTGCAGGTTCTAATAGTGAGCTTGGCGCAGCCATATATATTATCCCCTGGTTTCTGGCTGACATTTGTCCAAGGCGTGAAAATACTTCTGTAATATGGCCGGAAGATGGCGCTCTGGCATTCCCTATTTATTTTCTAGCCAAGAAATCAAAGCTGGATAAACTGGATGTATTAATTAAATACGTTACAGGTAGAGGGTTAGGACAGTACCTGGTTGATAATTGTTATCCTTCTCTAAACCCCGAAGTTAACTATAGGTATCCGGATAATGCTAAACTGAAATGGTTGGGGTGGGATTATGTGCGCTCTAATGATACCATGGAATTAATCCGGTTAACGTCAAAGGTATTTTTTGAAGTCTGGCAGAGCACTCCTTTTACAAAAACTTGATACTTACGAGGAAATGCAGGATACTGAAATTCGAAGGAGATACTGAGATGAGATTAATTACAGTGGCAGGGCCGCCTTCAGTAGGTAAGACTTCAGTCATACTGAAAACGGTTGAACATCTGAAAAAAGAAGGTAAAAAAATTGGCATTATCAAGTTTGATGCACTTTCTACAAAAGATGACATTGCCTATGAAAAGATGGGATTGCCGGTTATGGTTGGACTCTCTGGAAATTTATGCCCTGACCATTTCTTTGTGAGTAATATTGATGAATGCCTTACCTGGGGAAAAGAAAACAAGCTGGATATGCTTATTACCGAGAGTGCCGGTTTATGCAACAGATGCGCCCCACATATCAAAGAAGTATTAGGGGTATGTGTTATTGATAATCTTTCAGGGGTCCATACACCGAAAAAAATCGGCCCAATGCTGAGATTAGCGGACGTTGTCGTCATTACAAAGAGCGATATCGTATCGCAAGCAGAAAGGGAGGTTTTTGCCTTCAATGTAAGATTGGCAAATCCTAAAGCCCATATTATGTCTGTCAACGGGATTACCGGCCAGGGAGCTTTTGATTTAAGCTATTACTTGCGCAGTGCAACCGAAGTAGACAAGCTTGAAGGTAGGAAATTACGTTTTTCCATGCCGTCAGCTGTATGTCCTTATTGTGTAGGAGAAACTGTGATCAGTAAAGATTACCAACGTGGGAATGCAAAAAAAATGGTTTTTAAGGGGATATAAAAGTGGATGATCATCTGTTAACTTCATCGATTAAGGAGATTTTGAATTTTCATCCCTTTGTTGCAGATTTTTTTGCATCAATTGGATTAAAAGAACTCCCTCAGTCCTTAACTTTGCAGGAATGGCTTGCAGGATTGACAGATGAATTCCTGAGGGACTCAGGAATGGACCAAAAACAGATGTTAAACCACATAGAAGCAATAATCCAAATAAATATTATTTCAGAAAATCAACATCAAATAAGCTCCCTTACAGTAATTGGGGGAAAAGACAAGTTCGGGAATACAGAGGATGAAAGCATTACCTTGGAACCTGGAGAGATAGTTTGTATCGTTGGCCCTACTGGTTCCGGAAAAAGTCGGCTGCTGGCTGACATCGAATGTATGGCACAAAAAGATACGCCGACAGGGAGGCAGGTTCTAATAAACGGGCTTGTACCTGAAGCAAAGAAACGCTTTTCAATGGACCAAAAGCTAGTGTCACAGTTGTCTCAAAACATGAATTTTGTTGTAGACCTCACAGTAAAAGAATTCATTACTATGCATGCTGAGTGCCGTATGATTTCCAAGAAAGATGAAACGGTTAATAAAATAATTTGTACTGCAAATGAACTCACAGGAGAGAAATTTAGTGACGATGTTTCAATTACTCAACTCAGTGGGGGTCAGGCACGTTCGCTAATGATTGCCGATACGGCTTTGTTAAGTACATCTCCTGTTATTTTGATTGATGAAATTGAGAATGCAGGAGTTAACAGGAGAAAAGCGCTGGAACTTCTAGTTAATAAAGAAAAAATAGTGCTCATATCTACCCACGATCCACTACTGACTTTAATGGGTGATCGCCGGATAGTGATCAGGAATGGTGCAATGTCCAGTATTATTGAGACGAGTCCGCAGGAAAAAAACAATTTGAGGTATATGGAACATCTGGATTGCAAAATTATTGAGCTGCGTGATATGTGGAGAAATGGCGAGAGGATTGATACCGAACTCAATTGGTGTTTGGGATAATGGATTATGAAAGAAAAGATTTCTAAATTTTAGATATTTACTTTGTGAATAAATATAGTTTTTACTCATTCATTTAACCAAATAAAAACCAAATAAATGAAATTCAAGTTAAACTGGTAGTGGGAGAGGAATTTAACTGAAGGAAAAAATCAAAATTTCAATTGTAGATAATACAATAAATGAGATACTGCGCCTGGGTTTTCATAGCCCTGCCGATTTTAAGTTTATTCTGTCTGTTTTGAAGAAGTATTCACTGGACGTGGCAGATGTCTCGCTGAACAATTTAGAGAAAAATAGGTTCAAATTCGAGACTGTTGACTTTTTAGAAAGTTTAAGGTGCAGAGTCGGATGTACCAGGCAAGAGATATTCAAGGCTAAAGAGCTTGGTTTTTCTAAAATCGTAATCAATACTTCTCTTGATCCGCTGGTTTCCATGCCTGATATACTTAAATCAATTGAATCATTGCAATCTGTATTGCAAACAGTTTGTAGTAATAATCAGGAAATTTATCTAAGTATTGATAATGCGCTTGAATTCCCGGTAGAAGAAGTAAATATAGTAGATATATTAGATCCCTTCATTGCTGAGTACGGGATAAAAAGGTTGATACTGGGCGACGTAAATGGGAAAATGGACCCCTTCACTACTTATAATAAACTTAATCTTTTCACGAATATAACTCAATGCCCTGTTGAGTACATGGGATGCAATAATTATGGAATGGCTACTGCCAATACGCTTTCAGCATTACGGGCAGGCGTTGAGTATGTCGCAACGGCGGTTAGCGGTATTGGGATTCCAGGAGTAGCAGCCATGGAAGAAGTCTTAATGGCAGCAAGGCATTTGTGGAAAAATGAACAGGTACCGAATGGTTATACTATTGCGGCAGACTGTGAAAACATTTTACGCAGGGCTGGTATTATATTGCCCGGAGAAAAAGCCATTATAGGAAAAAATGTATTTGCACACGAATCCGGCATCCATGTTGACGGTGTTATCAAAAATCCAAATTTATATGAAGCGATCAGACCCGAAGAGGTTGGTCTAAGCAGGTTTTTAGTGATCGGAAAACACTCAGGAACAGCATCCTTAACACAAAAACTTCGACAACTGGACCTGTCCTTGAGCTCGCAGGAAGCAGCTACACTGCTTGATAAAGTAAGGCATACAGCGGTTCTGCAAAAAAAACCGGTGACAGATGCTCAGCTTAAAACTCTTTACAATTTACATATGGAATCGATAAAAGAATCTAATGTCCACTTACCAATTGAAGGAGAAATCTCCTGTGATTAAAAATGAAAGCTTTGAAATCATTGACACCACATTGCGTGATGGGGAACAGTCTGCAGGTGTTGTGTTTTCGGTTGAAGAAAGAATGAATATCATTTCGGCTCTGGATAAAGCAAAAGTGAAATGGATTGAGGCTGGGATTCCTGCTATGGGCAAACAGGAATGTGAAGACCTGAAACTAATGCTCGACCTGCCGATAAAATCGAACCTCATCGCATGGAACAGAGCAAATTTAGATGATTTAAAGGCGTCTATTGAATGCGGATTTAAATTTATTCATGTCTCTCTGCCGGTATCTGATCTGCATATAGAATACAAGCTTCAAAAAAACAGGGTATGGGTGTTAGATAGGTTGAAAAAATGCCTGGAGTATCTCAAAAACTACGACGTAACGGTTATTGTAGGAGCTGAAGATGCATCAAGGGCAGACCCAGAGTTTTTGCTTCAATATGCAGATATTGCAGCTTCTTACGGTGCAATAAGAATCCGATATTCAGATACCGTAGGATGCCTGGACCATTTTACGACATATAGCAAAATCAAAGAAATTGCAGATCATAGTCTTCTTCCTGTTGAAATTCATGCGCATAATGATTTCGGCCTGGCTGTAGCAAATACCCTGGCAGCATATAAGGCGGGAGCAAAGTTTGCAAGTGTAACCGTAACAGGGCTCGGGGAACGTGCTGGAAATGCCTCAATGGAAGAGACAGCAGTTTCATTAAAACATTTTTACAACTACGATTGCGGGATTGAGCTTGAAGCTTTGCCGTCTCTGGCTGAAATGGTCTCAAAAGCCAGCGAAAGGGCATTGTTTCCATATAAACCATTAGTGGGGTCGTTAGCGTCTAATCCGTTTTAGGTACAATATAATTTAGGGTCTTTCGATTAATTTCACATATTTTTTTAAAATTAATATGTTACAATATAATATAGAGTCTTTCGATTAATTTCATGTACTTTTTTAAAATTAGTTTATTATAAGTTTATATTTTTGCTCGCGCTTTGCTTTTTTCGATGGGCTACAAGTCCACCATCATTAAGTATCTCAAGCAGGAAATCCGGCAATTTGTTTCCTATAAATATGTCTCTATCTGAAACTGTAACTTCACCTTTGGCCAGGTCAACTTTAACTTTATCTCCTTCCTGGCACTCAATATCAACCTCTATGAGAGGTATCCCGATATTGATTGCATTTCTGAAAAAGATTCTGGCAAAAGACTTCGCTATAACACATGATACTCCTGCATATTTCAAAGCAAGAGGAGCCTGTTCTCTTGAAGACCCACAGCCGAAATTGGTACCTGCAACAACGATATCTCCAATCCTGAACTTTTTTGTAAATTCCTGATCAATTCCTTCCATTGCATGAGCTGCAAAGATCTGTACATCTTTGCTCCGCAAATACTTGCCCGGGATTATTTCATCAGTATTAACGTTGTCTCCGAATTTCCAGACCCGGCCTATAATAAGACTCACAATCACACCTCACATGAAAATAATTTTCGTTAATGTTTCAATAATTCAGTAGCTGTCCACTTATTTACTGTAGCTGTCCACCTGTTTACTTATTCTGAGGTCTTGAACACAAAGCTGAAAGGCTGAGTTGTTTAATGTAACTCAACCTTACAAAACAACCTGATACCCCTAAAAAACCAAAGTTTTCACTAAAGTTTCTGATTAATCTGGAGCCTGTGCATTCAAAATTTTTTGAACATCCTCATCTGTAAGCTCGTAATCAAAAAAGGTCTTGTAGAACCACTTTGTTTCATTATTTATATCAATGGATTGAAACATATCCGGATTGATGGTTTTTGCAGCCCATTGAATCTGAAGCGCTTCTTCTGCTCCGGCTCGACTCCATATAAATGCTCCCTCCGGATTAAGATATACCCTGTTATTTTGAACTGCTTTAACCTTCTTCCAGGACTCGCTATTCATTATCTTCTCTTTTTCTTCAGATTTGGCGTTCACACCAAGAATAATAACATCAGGATTCCACTTCAAGATTTGTTCCATTGAAACTTCCTGCATAATACCGCCTTTTACTTCTTCAGCAGCATTGATGCCTCCTGCAGCTTCAATCCAATCACTGATGATATTTCCGCCGCCGTCTACGCATAAAGGTGATAGCGATACGAGATGGAGAACTTTTGGCCTTTCGTCGTAAGGTATTCTGGATGAAATATTTCTTACCGATTCTAATTTGCTATCAAGGTATGCATTATATTTCTGTGAACGTTCTAAAGCCTCTTCGTCTCCCAAAACATTCGCGGTATCTGAAAAACATTTTTTCATAGAATCGAAGTCTGTAAAACTTACTTCTACAACAGGAACTCCAAGAGCAGATACTTTCTCGATATTTTTATCTCTGCTTGGCATGAAAACAACATCTGGCCTGGTAGCAAGCAAAGCTTCCACATCATATGTTGGGCTGAGTGTTACAGCATTATAATAGGCCGGGCAAACTTTATACGCCCATGGTCTTGTTTTGGGGCTGAACAT
Source organism: Methanosarcina sp. DH1 (assembly GCF_020804205.1). Classification (NCBI taxonomy): domain Archaea; kingdom Methanobacteriati; phylum Methanobacteriota; class Methanomicrobia; order Methanosarcinales; family Methanosarcinaceae; genus Methanosarcina; species Methanosarcina sp. DH1. The sequence goes on from NZ_WJBJ01000020.1 coordinate 8,875, forward strand.
TGTTGCAACAATCCTGTCATCAGCTCCGAGCATAGCCAGCACTTCATTATGCCCCATCCAGGTATCTGCAACTCTTTCCACTTGTAAAGGAACTGTTACCTGTCTGCCTGCCGAATCAGTAACAATTCTAGTTTCCCCGCTTTTATCTTTTGAAGTGGATACGTTTGTTGCATTTTCCACATTTTTATCGTTTGAAGTGGATATGTTTGTCGCATTTTCCACATTTATATCGTTTGAAGTGGATACCTCTGTTGTATTATCCTGTGCCACCTGACTGATTTTTTCTCCCGTGCAGCCGGTGAAAACTAATACTGTCGTGATTGCAACAAATAGAATAACTATTGTTTTATTGTTCATCCAGGTACCTCTTTTTATTTTTAGAATACAGCAATAATTTTCCAGTCAAATATTAGTGGCAAAGGTACTCTTGACATAGCATCCGCTATCATCAAAAAGATACTTCTTAATATGACAGCTTATTACTGTCTGGAATCAGGAAAAATTATTGACTTAAGATAATGCTGTAGAATGTAGGCTAATTTTTTTCATTTGTTTTTGCTTTCTCATGGTTTGGAAATACTTCAATCCCCTCTCAACGGTGTAACAATATTCAACGCACTCGATTCCGAATTCCCCAAGCTTTTTTTGTGCACCCAGGCCTATTTTCATAGAAAGCACAGCATCACAATCAGAGATAGTTTCTATTACTTCTTTTTTCCCACGATATCCATTGTTAAGCTTGTTACCTCCATTACAGTACTTCTTTGTCGAACGTGTTTCGAGAAACTTATAGTCCTCACCATTAATCTCAAAAATCATGAAATCGGTTGCTTGCCCAAAGTGCTGATCAACAAGTATCCCACTGGTTGAAGTAACTGCCACCTTGAATTTTTCAGAGCTCTGTTTTTCTACCTCATTTAAAGCTGTACATTCAATGTCCATATTACAAGCTCCATTTTTTAGCTAGTTACAAATACTCTTCCCAGTTAATGTGCTTTGAACGCAGAGCCATTTCCCAATCGTTTGCAACATTTTCCAAAAAGTTCAGCATGCCTTCATATCCGAAATATGCCCTGTTCAAGTAATTCTGCCTGTTTGTAGGGTTAAAAACGTCAAACACAAACTTTATCCCCAGTTCTTCAGCCAGATAATATTCCCAAGAAGAACCGAATACAGCATCTACACAACTTTCAGACAGCGATTGTTTTATCTGATATCCATCCGCCGAAAAGACAACCTTCGGGGAAATTCCCATATCGTTAAGTTCATTTTCCAGCAACATCTGAGAGTCAGAAACAGGCGACCTGAACAGCAACAGCTCCGGAATCATTTCCAGCTCTTCAAATAACATTCTGGTCAGGCCTATTCCTATAGTCGCATCTGCAGAAATTGCTACTCTGCAGTTACGGTACCTGGGAATCATCATCAATCCCCTGCGTCTCAGCACGTCGATGGCCATATCTTCTCCGTCTTTTATTATTGCCTCAACCTTTTCTTCAACGCCAAAATAATTTCCCACTGCACGAAGCCATCTTGCAGTATTTTTAAGTCCTATCGGGAGTGGGATGTCCGATAGTATAAGCGGTATGTAGTGTACTTCCTGCATTTTTAACCCAAACTTATACCCCGCATCGTGACTGAGAAGTATATTTGCCGATGCTAGCCCAGCATTATCCAGTTCTTCCAGAGACGTATCGTGAGGAAGTACGGCCTGAACTTTAATTCCTATTTTTTCAAGGGTTTCACGTACCCATTTCAAATCTGCCCACCATGTAGGGTTCAGGTTTGCCTGAGGCGCTATTAGGTTCACGCTATCCGGAATTTTTTCTTCCTGTCTTCGTATAAATGGAAATAATGCATTCAGTCCCAGTTCAATACCATCATAGAGGTTTCCTCGAAACCCTCCTGCCATCAAGGGAATAAGCTTCGCATTAATTTGCGGCTGGATATTTCTACATAAACCCTTGATATCCTCACCAATTATATCAGCTGCACATGTACCAACTACGAATATCGCCCTGGTTTTAAATTTTGAATCGGCTTCTTTGATTAAGTTTTTCAGCTTGCTTGAAGCGCCCATAACCACATCAGTTTCAAAAAGCCTGGTGCATGCAACTTTTCTTTTCGTAAAATCAATTTCATGGACGTCATAGGCTGCCGAAACCGTTGAAGAACAGCCTTGCGGGGAATGTATGACAATACTAATGTCTTTGATGCCAGCCAGCACTCCAGTGGCACCTTCAAGAGCACATCCGACCATAGGGTCTTTGCTATGGTTGCAGTTATCGAATTTTAACTCATCATACATTTGCCTCTCTCCCTTCCTGCATAAACCGTGCAATCCGGCAAATCCTGAGCCAGCTTCGGTGTAAGTGACTGGGCTGAACATAGCCCGGAATTTTCAGGGAATACCATTTTTTTCGTTACCCAGCTACGCGGTCTGAATGAGTACTCAAGAGCAGTGCAGATACATTTAGCTACCTTTAAGGCTCCTCTATAACCAAATCTGGGGCGGTTCAGTATGGCATTTAAATCAACTACCGGGATATTCGGAAAGCTCATGGATGATCCAAAATACACGGTAGTCTCAGGATTCAGGTCTCCCAGATATTCCATAAGCTCATTTTCGGTCTGGATCATTGCCTCATATTTTCCAAAGGCAAGTGTGCCTTTTGTGATCAGTATTTCCGGATCAAGCCCGGTCTCTAAGAGATAATCAATACTTGTTTCTCTTGCCTGCGTACTCCAGGGATGAAAATTGTATATAACCGCCCTCATACCAAAATCGCGTTCGAGCATATGAGCAATTGACAGCGATTTTATCGCATCATGCCCTTCAACAATTGCCAGCTTGCCTGCAAGGTATTTTTTTGCCTCTTCAAACTCGATGCGGATGGCTTCATATTCTCTTTTGATTAATTCTTCAGCTTCATTTTCCAGATGTAAATGCTTTGCTGCTTCTTTGAGCCACCTCTCAGTTGCGCTTATACCATACGGAAGAATAGTGGAGTTCAAAGGAGTATTAAACTGGTCAAGCATCTCTCTTCCTATCGCATACCCCAGATCAAGGCAAAGGGTACAATTTACCGCTACACTGGGAGCCTGTTTTATTTCTTCCAGTGAACAATTGCCTGCTATTACGGCATTTACACTTGCACCCATGCTTTCGATTAACCGCCTCAACTCTTTAACATCCGTTTCAATCTCCGTCCTCTCAGGACCCATTTTACCCCCTACGATGTTGACAGAGTTGGCAAGCCTTGATCTGCTTTCCGAATCAGGCTTATCCATAAGCTGAACAATCTGCCTGAAAACCAGGTCAAACCCACTCCTGTACTCTCCTGCAAAGCCTTCGCAGTGAATGGCCATGATTTCGGCATTAATTTTGGGCTTGATTTTATTCACTATGGCGTCTACATAATCTCCAATTATTCCGGTGGCACAGCTTGTTGCTACGAAAATAACGTCAGGCTTATACTTTTTGTCCACCTCCAGTATTGCGCCTTTCAGTTCCTTTTCGCCACCGTATACAATGGCTTTTTCATCAATATTTGTAGTAATAATGGATTCGTATGGAGAACCACTGTTTCTACAATTTGTGAGCTTGTAAGCCTGTTTTACTCCAAATGCGCAGCCACTGGGCCCATGAGCAATAACGACAGTATTTTTAATGCCACTCAGGATTTTCATTGCCGTCCAGAATTTACAGGGACGAGTATGGCTGCCCTGTAGTTTAGTTTCAATTTTCCCTTCTTTAGCCAATTGATAAAGCTCGCTTAAATGCCCAAAAAACACTACACTTTCGTTAGCAATGCCGACCATATTCCCCTCTATTTTTCTAGTTCATGAAACTGGTTTCAACCAAAAAATAAAAAATTTGTTGATCGCGTTAGCTACAACTTTACGCCATCAAACAGGATATCCAGGCAATTACTGCTCCGAAAACCGCCACAGAGGATAGCGTAGTTATATTTAGATCGTGCTTTTTACTCAGTTTTCCTTTATCGATTGCAGTTCCATAATTCTCGGCAATGATCGTGACCAACAGGTTTCCTACGACATAAAGGATAACACCAGCACTAAGCGCCATAAGCGGTTTTGTGATGCTTTCAGGGATGGGTATAACCGCACCAACTGGAATTAACAATGCGATCAAAGCTGCAATTGCAAACCTGGTTTTGTCCTCTAATTCGTCCAGTAATGAAAAAGAAACCATTCCTTCTGGGAGTTTGTGCAGAACCGCTCCGACTGCTAAAATCGGAGAAATCGGTCCGAACTCAGTGGTTATAATCACGCCTTCTGCAATATTGTGAATCGCTAATCCTAAAACGGCTGAATACTTTCCGACACTTTTTGTGTAGAATCCTGCAGCAAACATTGCAATGAACCCGATCGCGACCAGCCAGTATCCTGCTGAAAACTCTTCAGTAGCATCCGGGATGATATCCAGAAGGACAACTGCAATGGCAAAGCCAAGTCCAAGACAGGTCAATAACGTCCTTTTCACAGAATCTTCTGTTTTAAAATAAATTAAAGCTCCCAGCAATTCCGCTATGACAAATGCTGCAACTACCAGATAATTCTCCATTTTTTGCCTCCTTTCATTTACCAGACATTAATTATCCATTCTCTGTCATGCTTACTTTCCATGGATGCAAAAATCGTATTGGCAATTGTTTCAGCTAACCATTCTGCTCCTTTGTATCCGATTACTGGATATTTCCATAGCCCTGCCCTGTCAAAGGTTGGGAAGCCTACTCTGACCATGGGGATATCATTGTCTATAGCAATGTAGCGTCCTTTTGAATGCCCCAAAATCAAATCAACGTCTATGGATTTGTTCTTGATACGGCTTTCCAGTTCCCATAAATCAGCGTTCCAGATAGTTTTTATATCGCAGTTTGCTTTCTCTTCAAGTGCTTTGAGCCTTGGGTCACTTTTATACAGCGTATTATCATCGCCTAAAAGTAAAAGCACAGGCTCAAGTTCACATTCCAGACAAAACTGCGCAAGACCGAAGACAAGATCCGGATTGCCGAAAATGGCTACTTTCTTATTCGCGAAAAACATATGGGCAAGGTCTACAATCGCATCTATCGCTTTTCCGCGTTCGACAACCAGTGATTCGGGTATTGGATTGCCGGTAAGCTTGCTGATATTTTCAAGAAAGATATCGGTGTTGTTTATGCCTATAGGAGTTGGCGTAACAATTGAAGGAACGCCGAATTTGTCTTTTAAATATGTTGCAGCATTTGCTCCCTCATAACGGCTTAATGCAATTGACCCGAGAGCATTGGCAGAGTCGGCTATTTCCTCAATTGTTGTATTTCCATATGCGAATGCCGATTTGTCAGGCATAACAGGAGCATCAAAGGTCTCGGTGTCCAGAAGTATATTTCCGTCAACCTGCATCTCAGATAATATATGCTTAATTTCAGAAACATCTCCCGGATTGACCCAACCAGTGAATATGTTCAGCTTTCCGGAAGGCTCATCTTTTTTTGCAAGAGCTTTTACAACCGAGCTAATGGCCGTATCGTAACCTGTCACCTGGCTACCGCTGTAGCTTGGAGTATGCACAGCTATAAGCTTCACATCTCTGTCAGGATGCTTTTCTTCAATTATCGTATTTACTTTCCGGATTATACCTTCAATATCGTCTCCAATTGTTTCGGTAGAGCAAGTAGTTATGATAGGTATGATCCTCAGCTGAGGGTACCTCGCAATAAGCGTTTCAACCGCTTCTTCTACCCTTATCGAGCCCCCGAAAACGGCGGCGCTTTCATGTAGAGACGAAGACGCAATGTCAAAATTTTCTTTAAAATGCTGAGCGAACAATAACCTGACAAACATGCTGCAGCCCTGACCGCCATGTACAAGCGGAATGCAATCCTTTATACCAATTCCCGCAAATTGGGCACCTGCAGGCTGACAGGTATACATCGGATTAATTATTCCTGTTCGCTCTTTCAACATCAGCTCACACGACATCTTTTTTACCGCCTTTTATTTAGTAATTTGACAAGTTCAGTTCGCAGTTACGTGACTTTTTTACAGTAATATAGAGCAATCTTTTTTTGACGCCTTCAATTAATTCCAGTACTCCTGATTTGTCAAGTTCGGAGATCCAGGGGATCTTTTTCTGAAGATCAGCAGCAAGGATTTTTGCATCGGAGTAAAACGCTTTATCTGCCGGCGTTACAAGATTTATTTTATCTCCGTTCAGAATTTTACCGGTCATTGTCATAATACCTTCAATGTTTTCCTCTCTGTCCCAGCTTCTTGAAAAAAACTGCCATAAACACTGTTCCTGGATAAGAGCCGTAACTTCCCCTATTTTTTCATTCATGACTCCTGCACCACACTAGGATCTTTTTCAGCTAAACTCCACATCGGAGAATCCACCACTCTTGGATCCTTTCCAGCTAAACCCCACATTGGAGAATAAATCGCGTTATACATGTCTCTCGCCATGTTTACTGCGCCTTCAAAGCCCATGTATGGGCCGTTGTGATATGCATGTCCGTTAATGTATGGAATGTGCAGTTTTTTGACCAGGTCTCCAACTCTGGGCCCGGTTAAAATCAGGTCCGCGTGGATACTCTCCAGTACTTCAAAAAACTCAAGCTCATTTCCGTCATCAATGTAGATCGTCCCGACCCGGCCCCTGGCAATAACCTTCTCAAAGTCCTCCTGATGACCGAATTTAGATGACATGGCGATAACTTCCATGCCCAGGTCGTCTTCAAGAGCTTTTGTCCAGTGCCACAGTCTTGGCCCCCCAGTCCAGATACAGATCTGTTTTCCTTTGAGCCGTTCTTTATACCAGGCAAGTTTTCCTTCGTATTTTGCAACCTCTTCTGCAATTACTTCTTCAGCCTTATCTTCCAGTCCAAAGAAAGCTCCGATCTTCCTCAGTGCTACCTTAACGTACTCAAAACCCCAGGTATCAACATCCATTCTTGGAATGTCATATACTCTCTTAAGTTCGTTGGCTATATACCCGGCAGAACGAGCGCAGTTGACAACATTCAGCTTTGCTCTATGCATACAGCGCAATTGATCATAGGTTACGTTTCCGGTAAAGTGGGCAATGACCTGTATGCCCATTTTATCAAAATATTTTTGTAGTACGTAGGTATCACCCTGAATATTGTAGTCACCGATGACATTAATTGTATATTGGCTTGTAATTTCAGGTTCAAGCGTTCCGACTTTATCCCTCATCCAGCCGATATTCAGTTCATGATGTCCCTTTGACTGGCTGACACCAGCAAATCCCGGACATTCGACAACAAATATATCGACATCTCCAAGTTCTTCCTCAATCTCACGACATACTGCTTTGGGGTTGTCTCCTATCAATGCGGTTGTACAGGTAGTGTAAACAAACATTCTCTTGATTTCTGGAAATTCTTTGAAAGCTTCCTTGATTGCTTTTTTGAGCTGTTTTTCAGCCCCGAAAACAATATGTTTTTCTTTTGTGTCTGAAGACCAGATATATTTTAATTGAAAGTTGTCATTGTCGCTGGGATACCTTTTCGTATGCCAGGTATCATATGCACATCCTACCGGTCCATGTATCATTTGAATACAGTCTTTAATTACTCCACCAATAACGAGTTTTGCTCCGCAATAGCTGCAACCCCTTTCTGATAATGATCCGGGTATTGTTTCTATGTTTGAGAGTGGGAGAAACTGAGTTGTGTCTTCTCCTTCTTCTTTTATGTAAACATGGTTCTGGCGCTCCGGTATGCATTCATCGCAACAGAATAGTTTTAACGGCATTTTACAGGCCTCGTATCTGTTTATTTTAAAGCTAGTTCTCCTTTTTCGCCAGTCCTGATCCGAATAACCTCATCAATGGACTCGACAAAGATCTTTCCATCACCAATCTGGGCAGTTTGATTGACTTCCACAATGGTTTTAATCACCTGATCCACTTCTTCATCATTTACAACTATGCTCAGAAGTCTTTTGGGTATGTATTTCATACCTGTGCTGTACCTTTTCGCGAGCAACCTGGGTTGTATGTAAAAATTAAGCTCTCCTGAGATCCCTCTTTGCTTGCCCTTTCCTAACACCGGAATTGCCGTCATAGAAGGATAACCAATTTTGTCCAGTGCGTCTTTTGTAGCCGACATCTTGTTGGGTCTGATAACCGCAGTAACTTCTTTCATATGAAAACATCCCGGTTTTCAAAATTTTTTACCTTTTAGATTATTCCTCATAACCCTTTTTCACCCGAGCTGATCGTGTATGCAGCTTCAACAGTATTTACAAAGATTTTTCCGTCCCCCATGTTGCCGGTGTATGCTTTTCCGGAAATTATTTTTATCACCTCGTCAACAGCCTCATCTTCTACAGCCATCATGATCATTGTTTTTGCGAGCTCATCGTAATGCACATCCCCAACAGTGATCCCTTTTTGTTTTCCTCTTCCGAAAACGTTTATTTTTGTAAGGGAGTAATAACCGGCTTCTGCAAGTCCGTCGGTTACTTCTTCAGTCCATTCAGGACGTACTATGGCACGGACCATTTTCACTTTTCATCTCTCCTAAATTAATCCATAAGACCATATCTTGCGACCATTTTCTCCAGCTGGTCAATACTCAAGGGTTTTGGAATCACGAACGTATCATTCTCTAAGATTTTCCTGGCGAGTTCCTTGTATTCAAGTGCTTGATTACATGCAGGGTCATACTCCACTACAGTCTTTTTATTGAACTCTGCTTTTTGAACAATATTGTCACGCGGTACAAAATGTATAAGCTGCGTTCCCAGTGCAGAGACAAACTCTTCCATCATTTCCAGCTCATTATCCACCTTACGACTGTTGCAAATAATTCCTCCCAGCCTCACCCCACTTTGTTCGGCATACTTCAACAGGCCCTTACAGATGTTATTTGCCGCATAAGTCGCCATCATCTCTCCAGAAGCAACTATGTATACTTCCTGGGCTTTTCCTTCTCGAATAGGCATTGCAAAACCGCCGCAGACAACATCGCCCAATACGTCAAAGTGAATAAAATCAAGATCTTCAGAATAGGCTCCCATTTCCTCCATGAGATTAATTGCAGTGATAACTCCCCGGCCAGCACAGCCAACACCGGGCTCTGGGCCGCCGGACTCAACGCATTTTATTCCATCAAAACCAGCATTGATGACATTTTCAGCTGTCACAGCTTCCTCGCCAAGCTCTCTTAGAGTATCCATTATCGTAGTTTGAGCTACCCCACCGAGCACAAGACGAGTACAGTCCGCTTTGGGGTCACACCCGTGAATAAAAACTTTTTTGCCATGATAATATGCCATAGCAGCCGCAGTATTCTGTTGAGTGGTGGACTTTCCGATTCCACCCTTTCCATAGAAAGCAATTTTTCTTGTCATTTTACACTCCTTCAGTATTTACGCAAACGTTGCCCAGAAACTCATTTGCTTCTTTGAACTTAGTATCTTGATAGTATCTTGAGCATCCATATGAATTTCTAAACAAAGTTGCCGGATCTTTTATGTTGCCTACCCAAATTTATACATAATAGATTATTTTGATATGAAATATGTTTATTTTTACATAACACCTCTTTTTGCCCGTTTTCTTGTATTGTGTACTCCACCAAATACAATTTCGATTATTTTTGGTAGTTGATATGTTTAATTAAACATAACATCCATTTATTAATAGGAATACAGCTTCTTATTTCCTATCTAATTATATATATATACATTTTCATTGACTTTATTATTGAGATGTTTATTAAAAAATTCATATATATTAAGATTATATAAATAGTTGTTACTACAAAAACGATATCTATTGCTAGATATTCCCCCACAATTAAAGAACAAATCCCAGCTTAAAGATAAAATTAAGGTTACATTTCTGAACGTTAAATATTGTTTTATGACTGAGATCTCCAATTATAAGAAGCAACATAGAAGGATCTAAAATCTCGAACCGTTATGTATAAATATGCATAACGGTCAAACCATTAAATTATAGTGATGCGGTATTTTGACACAAAAATAGAAGGACCATTACAATGTGGAATCCTGGTACATACCGTCTTGATAAAATAGAGTACCAATATGCAAGAATAGACATAACGCTTAGAACTTAAAAAATGAATAATGATGGTGTTTTAAACATAAAAAAGGTTAAAGCAACAATTTGCAAAAAAACAGATACAGTTTTCCCGGAACGGAATGTTAATTCAAAAACGCCCAGGTTAGGAAAACTTCAAATTATACGCGAAACTGGAAAACGAAAAGATATTTCCTGCCATATAGTTCAGGATGGCTCCGGCTTCATTGTGGTATTATTTGAGGGAGGTTAAATGCAATGCAATGTATGCGAAGTCAGGTGCGAAATCGATAAGCATAGTATGGGCAGATGTGGCACTTATGTAAGCACTGGCAATACTGTAATCCAGTACCCTGATATGGGATATCTGGGAGCACTTCCGGTTTCAATAGAAGCAGTTCCTTTACTTCATTTCTATCCATCAGGCAAGTTCCTGCAAGTTTTCAGTACAGGATGTAATTTTCAGTGCCCTGGTTGTATGGCACGGATGCCAGCATCAAGTAGACCTTCGGTCCAGCAAGCCTCACTCAGGCCGTCCGAAATAGTAGAAAAGGCCTTACAACAGGAGTGTCTGGGTGTAGTTTCAGCAATAAATGATCCTGTTGCCAATTACTATCTTTTCAGGGACCTTGCAGTACAGGCACAGGAAAAAAGTTTACTTGTAGGTTGTTCAACCAATTGTTATTTCACAAGTGAGACTTTAGAAGAGTTTGGACAGCTCGTGAACTTTGTAAACGTGGGAATTAAAGGTTATTCTGACAGAAGTTATAGAAATTGTGGAGTTAATTCATCAGCTCCTGTTTTTCGTAACATCTCCAGACTTTTTGACATGGAAATACATGTTGAAACTTCAGTCGTTTATTCAAAGGGAAATGAGGATGATGTTATAAAAGTCGCAGAGGCAGTGTCTGAGATTTCTTCTAATATTCCGTTGCATGTCATGAGATTCCTTCCCTTTGGCTATGCTCCAATAGAACTGGAACCATCAGTGGGAGAAGCGGAAAAAATATGTTCCGACTTGCGCAGATATCTGGATTTTGTCTACCTCTTTAATTCGCCAGGCACGGAACTATTAAACACATACTGTCCTGAATGTGGCAGTCTCCTGATAGAGCGGGAATTTCACAGGCCTTTTGGCTCCAGGCTTGTGAAACCCTGGGCAAGTCACACATGTAGCTGCGGTGGCAGCATTCCAGTTCGGGGAAAAGCTGCCACTGAAGGTTTCAATGAAACAGGTTTCATGGACAGTTACAGTATAAGTCAGGATTTCAGTATGGTTCATGCAGTACTTACATGTCTGGGAGTACTGGACGATTATAAATTAATGGATGTCTGGGGTGAGGATAAATTAATGGATGTCTGGAGTAAGGTATCAGACTCCAAAACCCTTACGCAAATACATAATATGATACGTCAGCCATATTCTTATCTTGAGTTCATCAGGTTTATTGCTGAAATAGCTAATATGCCGGAAAAAGGAGAAGAACTTGTTTCTTTCATTCATAAGCGCTTGAAAATTGTCCAGAACCTTTCAGCAGGAAAAAGCAGTTATAATGTGTATTACTGCATGGGATCTCCTCTCTTTGCCCTGAATGCCGGCAGAATGGAAAATAACCTTGTGACATTTTCCGGTGGTGTGAGTATCAATAAGCAGCTTCAAAAGGAAGGTAAACTGGGTGTAAATGTTTCCCCTTCCTTCATCAATGAGCACAATCCCGGGGTGATTTTTGTCTCAGGTTTCCTTTCTCGCCCTCTCGATGAGTTCTATGCTCTGTGCCAGAAATATGGAATACATGCCGATGCTGTGACACAGCATCGTGTCTATGAAATTCCGCCTTCCTGGGATTTCGGAAGCCCTCGCTGGATATTGGGATTATTGTATATAGCAGACAAGCTGCATCCCGGAAAACTTGGAGTTGACCTGAGAAAAGAAGCAGATGATTTTTATTTGCAGTTTTATGGTATGCGGTTTAAGGAAGCAAGACCTAACAGGTCTTTCCACAGGCCTTCCTCTGGGATTTGGCCACACACGCAAACACTGTATAATGACCTCAAAATGGAGATGCCAAAGCAGGGCTCTACTAAAAATTTCGGCAATGAGATTATTCAACCTTTTAACATCCTGCCAGCCTTTAATATCAAGCTCAAAGGATGACTAAGTAATCGAACGAGTTTCTGATGATGAAATAATAGCTCCAAAGATTTATGAGTTTGGAGGCAAAAATAGTACTCGAGCACTAATAGGTAGCGTTTCTGTAATTTAGGTTCGATCCTCTATCTGCACTCAAGAAGGAGAGGGGAATATGGTTTTGGGTATAAGATTTAATTAAATTTCATGCGTCTTCGGTTAAGTTAGGAATCGTAACAAATTGCGCCAATTCCCTCAACATTTATTAAATACTTAAATAAATCATGAGCTGGAACAGGATATCGATTTCATTTAAACATGCCAAAATTTAAGGCCGCTTTCTAATGCAAAATCGATAGTTTTCAGGCAAGAAAATCCCTTAGCCGATGACCAATGAATTAAATTTAACTTTTTTCGTTCTGGAGAGCTAGATCCAGAACATTTTCGTATACTTCTTTACCCTCTATTTTTAAAATCCTGGCCGTTGACCTTTCAGTGGTAACGTTCCCATCTTGCTGCATATAAACATATGTCCCGTTTTCAATGCCCACGATTACAGAAGAATCAGGGATTACATATATTCCAAAATAATCAGCAAGGGTCGGACTCTTATCTATATCTACAGTCACGACTGTGGCTCTGCCTGCATAATCTGTTGCAACCTGAGCCAAAACAGGATTTAACTCCTGGCACTCTTCACACCACTCAGCTCCAAGTTTCAAAAGAACTGGCCCTTTTTCGAGAGATGTGTTTATCTGATCCAGTTGGGTAATCTCTAAAACAGTACTGTTTTCCTGAGAATTTGTAGAATTTTCCTGTGCTTCCTGAGGACTCGTGACATTTGCCTTGCTATTATTAATACAGCCAGCTGTTAAGATTACAGCCGCAAGGAGAATCAATAGTATAACTGATTTATTCATAATTGTCGTCTACTATTACTGATTTTTTTTAAGCCCATAAAGGTTTTAAGACCTTAAAGGTGATACAGGTATAATATTCACACTGTTATATATATTGTATTTACATCAATTCTTTATTTAAACTATTTGGGTTACCATCTATCTATCTGTGTGTACTAAAATATACCTCGAGGCACTAACAGCAGCACTTGTTTTCCTGGACATAAAAACGTTTGGTCTTTTGCTTAATTCTTTGGATTTCAGGTTTGAAAAAAAAGTAGTAGGTAAATCGCTAAAATCAACGACAAAACGGCTAGTTTTTGAACCTAAACGAGTCTTGACAACTTATTGTGTATTTCAAAAAACTAAAATTTAGTCCATAGTCCGAGGGATTAAATGACTACAGGAAAGTACTGAAATCATCTCTCCAAAAACACTTGAAGTAGAAAATAATTAAAAAAATAATTAAAAAAATAATGGAGAAAAAAGCTCTCCAAACACGTAATACTTCTAAACATAATCAGACAACTTAGTCAACTATCCCGCCTGTGTTTGCAGAATGGACTGAGCGCTGGTACCTGGCAAGGTAACCTGTGATCTCAGTTTTTGGAGGCACAAAGGCAGCTTTCCTCTGCTTAAGTTCTTCGTCTGAAAGTTTCAGGTTCAGTGCTCTTTCAGGAATATTGATTTCGATCATGTCCCCATCTTTTACAAGAGCAATTGGCCCTCCTTCAATAGCCTCAGGGGAGACATGCCCTATGCAGGGCCCACGAGTACCTCCGGAAAAGCGTCCGTCAGTTATCAGAGCCACAGACTCCAGCAGGCCCATACCTCCAAGTGCGGCTGTAGCTGCAAGCATTTCCCGCATTCCAGGGCCGCCTTTCGGACCTTCGTATCGTATAATAACAACGTCTCCAGGTTTCACATTGCCTGCAAGAATATTTTCCATAGCAGCTTGTTCACCGTCATAAACCCGCGCAGGACCTGTATGAACATGCATCCCTGGATCAACTGCAGCCTGTTTTACAACCGAGCCTCCAGGGGCAAGACTGCCTTTCAGGACTGCAATTCCGCCCTGAGCATGAACTGGATTTTCAAGAGTTCCAATAATTTCTTTATTAAGCTTCGGATTAACAATATCCAGTTCTTTCAGATTCTCCCCGATAGTTTTGCCGTTAACAGTACGTTGTTCCAGATGCAGCACAGGGGAAAGCCTCTGCATAATTGCCTGAACTCCACCTGCTCGATCAAAGTGCAACATGAAGTTTGATCCCCCAGGACGAAGTGAGATCAGGTGTGGAGTTGCCCGGCTCAGTTCGTCAAATTTCTCAAGAGGGAGATTCAGCCCGAATTCATGGGCAAGGGCAGGAAGGTGCAGAGTGGTATTTGTGCTCCCTCCGACTGCCATGTCTACCATTATTGCGTTTTCAAAAGATTTAAAAGTAACAAGCTTTCTGGGAGTCAGGTTCTCTTTAACCATTTCGACTATACGTTCACCGGATTCCTTGGCAATTCGGACCTTTTTTGCATCCACTGCATGGGCAGTTGCACAGCCTGGAAGGCTCAGACCAAGCGCTTCAGTCATACATGCCATAGTATTTGCGGTAAACATCCCTGCACAGGACCCCGCTCCATTACATGCAAAATTTTCAAGCCTTTTAAGGTCGTCGTCTGAAATCTTGCCTACTCTATGAGCCCCAACTCCTTCGGAGACTGAGATGAAATCCTTGTAACCGTCATCGATGTATCCAGGAAGCATAGGCCCTCCGGTTACAACAATTGCAGGGATATCAAGCCTGCCTGCTGCCATAAGGTGGCCTGGCACAATCTTGTCACATGTGGGAATGAGGACCATACCGTCAAATTGATGAGCTTTTACCATCAGTTCAATTGTATCCTCAATAATTTCTCTGCTGGGAAGGGAATATTTCATACCCTCGTGTCCCATTGCGATTCCATCGCAGACTCCTATGGTATGGAACTCAAAAGGAACTCCCCCCGCATTCCTGATTCCGGCTTTTACAGCCTCAGCAAGTTTTTTCAGGTGCATATGACCAGGAATTATATCATTCCAGGAATTGACAACTGCGATAAACGGCTTTCTCATCTCGGAATCTGTGACTCCGGTCGCTTTTAAAAGTGAGCGATTGGGGGCTCTTTCCGGTCCTTCTTTGATGATATCGCTTCTCATGTTAAATCTCCATATAATTTCGTGATGAGGATAAAAGTTATAATGTATATACTACTTACGCGCTTGAGGTTAAGTTAGAAGATTACATTCTCGAGAAATAGATTCAGTGTGTCAATTTTTCTGTAAAATCAGAAATCTAAATAAGTTATTGGGTAGAAAATTCCAAATCGGGAGAATCAATTTTGTTCATAGTACTCAAAAACTTGACTTCAAATTTACAGCAAATTTGAGACACTGCCGAATAGATCATCCAAATATTAGGAATTTGTACAGACCTCTAACCTATTAAATTAGAAGATAGGTTTATTAACCGTCAACAGTTATTGGGACTGGAAATCACTTATAGAGAATAGCCACCTCTGAGATGATATCAATGGATTCAATGGAAAAAATATTTGGAAAAACCGCACAGATGACAGTTCTTAAGAACTTGATAGAAAACCAGGAAGAGCCAACCTATCTTTCAGGAATAGCTGAAGAAACTGGCCTGTCTCATTCCAGCGTATCAAGGGTTATCACACCTCTGGTTCTTTCAGGCATTGTTCAGGAAAAACCCCTGGGTAAGCAAATCCGAACTTTTCAGCTGAATATGGAAAATGAGGCAACTAGTGTTATTATAGATTTTTACAGCAAAATTAATCAGATATTGAACTAAATCTGAGTAGTAAGAATCAAGGGAAGTTAAAGCTTCCCAAAATTATTTTTTGATTTTTTGTTTCCTTTGTTTTTGTTTCCTTTGTTTTCACGTAGTTTTATCGCTTTCTAAACAAAATTCCAGCAATGGTGTTTATTTCCAGTGAAGTTTGACATAATATGGCCATGTCTACGTTTTTAAAGTATTATTTGTTGCCCCAGGGGCCAGTAAATTATTTGGATTTTAAAAGTAGGTTTAAATTTTTAGAGTAATATTTGGATTTTAAAATGATTTTTGAATCTTAGAGGAAGTTTTGAGTTTTAGAGGGGAGACGGAAAATGACAAGTTCAATGGTATTTAGGGAACCTACAAGTATTCAGTACTTTACCAAAATCTCTATTTTTAGCACTTAGCCAGCTGGTAGCCAAAACAAATTGAAACCCATAAGATTAAATATGTTTTATCCTTATTTCCCTTGAAATCGGCGCTGGTAAGGCGAGTTAAAAACCAGCTAACGCCCAAAAATAAACAAAAGATATATTCGGGAAACCTACACTATAGTTCTCGCCAAAAAATAAATCAAACCCCTTATAATTATTATAGTGCAAACTGAAATTTACCTATTTATTTAATCCCGCATTCGAGTCCCGAAAAGCGGGGACATTCAGTTAATTTCAAAATTTAAAATTGAGGCTTATAAATGCAGTACCAGGCAACAGTTAGAATTGAACAGAAAGCAGGTATGCTTGACCCTGAAGGCACTACCGCAAAAAGGGCTCTCGGACAACTTGGCTATCAGGTCAGCAGCGTAAAGACCGCAAAGCTGTATGAAATCGTGCTTGAGGCCGAGTCTGCCGAGATTGCAAACCAGAAAGTTGATGAGATGTGCCAGAAACTAATTGCAAACCCAATTATCCATAATTATACAATCGAGCTCAAGGAACTTAACTGAGGCGTGTGGATAAGCAATTGAGGCATAAGAAAAAGCCAAAGCTTTGAAAATTGAGGGAAAAAAATGAAAATTGCCATACTTCAGTTCGGAGGCACAAACTGCGACCAGGACGTCCTGCATGTCCTTAAAGACGTTGTGGGTGTGGACGCCGAGACTGTCTGGTACAAACAGGAAGATCTGACAGGTTTTGACGGAGTCGTCGTCCCTGGAGGCTTCTCCTATGGGGACTATCTCAGGGCAGGAGCAATTGCAGCCCGCACTCCAATAATGAACTCAGTAAAAAAACTTGCAGCCGAAGGAAAGCCTGTGCTTGGAATCTGCAACGGCTTCCAGATTCTTACCGAAGCCCGGGTGCTTGAAGGAGCTCTGACAACTAACGAGTACCCAAAGTTCCGTTGCCACTGGACTAACCTCAGGGTAGAGACCGTTGATACACCTTTCACCTCGAAGTTCAGGAAAGGCGAGGTTATCAGAATGCCTATTGCCCATATGGAAGGTCAGTTCTATGCCGAAGAGAAAACTCTGGCCGAACTTGACGAAAACGAGCAGGTTGTCTTCCGCTATGTGGATGAAAACGGAAAAGTAACGGATGCAGCTAATCCTAATGGTTCCCTAGAAAATATTGCAGGAATTGTAAACACTTCAAGAAATATCTTAGGTCTCATGCCCCATCCAGAGAGAGCCTCCGAGTCAATCCTGGGTTCAGACGATGGTCTGCGGGTTTTCGAGTCCATGGTGGATTATATTTCTGAGAATTTCTAAGAACCTCTTAAAATTTATACAAATTTATAAAAATTTGGGATATTTCAATTTTATTTTCCTACATTTCCGTATTTTTCTTTACTTTTATTTTTCTGGACTTTTTTGTTTTTAACATAATTTATCCAGTTTTACGAATTTGCTCTTTTACACTCCTATGTTAATCTCTTATATCTGTCTTGAATTCCTTTTCATGACCTCTATTTTTTTCTCAGACAATCATGCTGGACTCAAAATTTAATATTTTTGACATTGTATTCAATTTTCGATATCAAGTGGACCTATTGATTATACAGGTAAAAACAAATTCAGGTTTATTTTTCAGAAAATATGTTTCAAAATCATTTTATTATTAGAGATTATTATTCATACGAGTTATTATAAAAACAAAAATTGTATTTCTATATATATAATTTAGAATTAAGGGGAGTATTAGTTCATGAAAGGGAAATCAATCCAAAACATCTGCATAATCTTTCTTCTTGTGCTAGGTGCAACAGCTACCCAGGCAAATGCTGCGGTTTTTACCGTAGGAATTAACGGGGGAGAAAATTATACTTCGATTCAAGAGGCTGTCAATAATTCACAGAACGGGGATACGATTGTTGTAAGCCCTGGCATATACATAGAAAATGTAAATGTAACTAAAGAACTTGCAATTGTCTCAAAAACTGATGTTTCGGGCGACAGGGCGAACCGTACCTATGTCATAGGCGCAATCCCGGCAAATGACGTCTTCGGTATTAAATCAAATAACGTGAAAATAACCGGTTTCCATATTATGGGAGGTCCTTCAGGAATTGATGCTTATAAGGAAGTCGGGATTTACCTTGAAGGCGTGCAGGGCTGTTCCTTAAGTAACAATACTCTGATGTTAAATGATGTCGGCATTGGCCTCGAAAATTCTCAAGGCAATTTCCTTGACAACAATCAGATATGTCTTGGCTCGACAGGCATCATTCTTTCCAGATCGAACGAAAACAAGTTGTCAAACAACCTGGTAGAGACAAATGACGAGGGAATCCTGCTGGATAACTCTACTAACAATACTCTCATGAATAACACTGCAAAATCAAACGATATAGGACTCCTGCTTGGCACTTCAAGAACTAACATGCTTGAAAACAATTCCATTTCAAAAAACAGTTATGGAGTAGTACTTGAAAATATGGCAGAATCTAATACTCTGACTAATAACAGCCTTTCCATGAATGGCCTTGGAATATATCTTAGAGGGGCTACCAGTAATATGATTTTCCTCAATAAATTCTTCAACTTCATCAATGCAGTGGATGAAGGAACGAATTCCTGGAACAGCAGTTCAGCAGGCAATAAGTGGAAAGATTATAATGGAACAGATGCTGACGGAAATGGTATAGGTGACACTCCTTATGTTGTTAACCAGACAACTGGAAGCATAGACTACATGCCTCTGGCAAATAACGTTTCCTCAAATAATCAATGAAATATGAGATCTAAGTAATGAAATATAAGTAGCAATTACACTGGAATGTCGTAAAGAGTACTAAATAAAGAAATCTGCTAAACTTTTGCTGGTGAGAGCTCAAAAACAAAAACAGCTTGATTTCTTTTTAATTTTTTCTTTTTTTCAGCTCTCCTTTTTTTCAGCTCTCCTTTTTTTCAGCTCTCCTTTTTTTCAGCTCTCCTTTTTTAGTTTCCCGAATATTCACTTCAGTTCGGCTTTTTTCAGTTCTTCCCTGATATTTTCTACAGTCTGCCAGGACTGCCTGACTATTTCAGGGAACTCCCCGGAGTGCTCTTTTCCCCAGTTCAACAGGAATTCTTTTGTCTTCGGGTCTGAGGGGTAACCGCTGCCGAAGTCGAGGCCCCATTCTTTCTTGAGTTCTTCGATAAGCTCATCCCTGCGCACCTTTGCAATAATAGAGGCTGCCGATACAACAGGATAAATAGCGTCGGCCTGATGCATGGAAATTATATCTATTTCCTTTGCGTGGTCAGGGCTGGTTTTTGCGTACTGCCTGCGTAGGTTAGCTCCAAAACGCTCTGCATTGACATCAGCAGCATCGGCATATAGGAGGTCAGGTTTTAGCTGTTCAAGCACTTTTGAAAAACAGACCACCATGATTTCATTCATTGTCATGATCTTGCGGAGTTCGTCAATCTGGGAAGGGCTGACCTCAAGAACAAAAAAGCCATCTGCGTGTTTTTTAATCTGAGTTGCGAGCTGCTCCCTTTTTTTTGGTGTCAGTTTCTTGGAATCTGCGACTCCCAGGACTTTAAGGATATGGGCTCTGGACTCTTCAATTTTTACGCCTCCTATGCACATGGGCCCGATTACAGGGCCTTTTCCGGCTTCATCAATTCCTGCGATCATCATTTTTCGGCTGCCTCCTGATTTGAAGAAAGAGAGCTTCTTATTATTTATAAAAGTAGGTAAAGGTATAGTTTACAAAGTATTAATATGGAGCTCTATTAGAATCCTATGAAAACAAACCTTCATTAATTTGAACTTAATAGCTTGATGCAGTTTCACTTCTCATTTTTAGTTTCTCACAGATAATTAGCAGGTTTTTTATGAAACAAATATTATAAAGTTTCAACTATATATAATGTGATATTTATATTTTTACTTTTAAATAAATACTAGGTGAAATAGAAAAACTTAACTGTTAAATATCTTAAAGGAAACTTACTTTATTATTTTAAAAGAAGACTGTGGAAGTTAAAGAGCCGAGGCAGATTTCAAGGTGTTTAAAGAATTAGGAAGCTTTTCCAATATAGTGACATTTCTTTCTTAGTTGGAATCCTGAATATCTTCTGATGTACATCCTTAAAAAATGATATTTTATCTTCCATATTTAACTTTTCACTCATGATATTTATATTAATTATATGGCCTGCCTCTGTATCATAAGAAGCAAAGTCGAGGTACAAAAAAGAGCACAGTGAAATAACTATGTACTATGCCCACTCTACAGACAGACAAGATAAGTCTGATTGGCAACCCCTAAAAGTTCATCTGGAAAATGTAGCAGATATTGCCTCAGGATTTTCTAGAGAATTCAATGCAGAACAATTTGGATATGCTTCGGGTTTACTGCATGATATTGGTAAATATTCCCCCGAATTTCAGAGACGTTTAGACGGAGTCAAGATCAGAGTCGATCATTCTACTGCAGGCGCACAAGAAGCTAGAAAACTCTACGGAATATTTCAAAGTCGTATTCTGGAATATATCATAACCGGGCATCATGGAGGCCTTCTCAATTATGGGACTAAAGAGTGTGGACTCGATGAACGCTTATCAAGGCCTTTTTTATCTGATTACTCTGCATATAAAAGTGAAATTTTAGTTCCAGATCTGAACAAAGTTCGTCCCAGTCTTACACCTATCAACAATAAGATAGGATTTGCAATTTCGTTTTATACCCGTATGCTCTTCTCATGCCTGGTTGATGCTGATTTTCTTGATACAGAACGATTTATTTCACCTGACAAATCTTATTTCAGAGGACAGCATGAGTCGTTCGATAAGCTTTTCACAAAATTTGATAACTACATGAAAACCAAACTTTCAACAGCTGCAGAAAATTCGATTAATAGATATCGAAGAGAAATCTATGAACAATGTATAGAGAAAGCCGAATTACCTCCACAGATGTTTTCTTTGACTGTTCCTACAGGTGGAGGGAAAACTCTCTCATCAATGGCATTTGCCCTGAACCATTTGAAAAAGCACAATTTGAACAGAATTCTCTATGTTATACCATATACAAGCATTATAGAACAGAACGCAGATATATTCCGCGAAATTTTTGGAAACCAAAACGTGCTTGAACACCATAGCAACTACGATCCGAAAAATGAAAAATCTGAAAATACTGATGTTGCACAGGAGAAATTGAAACTTTCATCTGAAAACTGGGATATTCCTATTATTGTTACAACCAATGTCCAGTTTTTTGAATCTCTTTTTTCCAATAGAGTTTCTCGATGTCGTAAGCTGCATAATCTTGCAAAGAGTGTAATAATTCTTGATGAAGCCCAAATGCTACCTACGAGCTTTTTAAAACCGTGTCTTGCAGCTCTTTCTGAACTGGTAGTCAATTACGGGTCAACGGTCGTTATATGTACGGCTACTCAGCCTAATCTCAATGAGCTTCTGGACCAGCGTGTAAAGCCTGTTGAGATTATACACTCACCTCAGGAGCTGTACGAAGCTTTCAGGCGAGTTCATGTAGCAGATTTGGGAGATATATCCGATAGTGACCTTTCAGCCAGGTTAAAAGCACATAATCAAGTTTTGTGTATTGTTAATACTCGTAAACACGCACAAAATCTGTATGAGCAACTTTCTAAATCAGATAACTGTTATCACCTGAGTGCAAGACTTTCAGCTAAGTTAAAAGCGCATAAACAAGTTCGGTGTATCGTTAACACACGACGTAAACATGCACAGAATCTGTATGGACAACTTTCTAAATCAAATAGTTGTTATCACCTGAGTGCAAGAATGTGTCCGGTTCATAGGAGAAAGAAACTGAAAGAGATCAAAGATTTACTGAGAAAAGGGGCTGAATGCCGGGTTGTTTCCACCCAACTGATAGAAGCTGGAGTTGATATTGATTTTCCCGCTGTGTATCGGGCAATGTCTGGAATTGATTCTGTCTGTCAGGCTTCTGGGAGATGTAACCGCGAAGGAAAATTGGCTTCTGGAGAAGTTTATGTTTTTCGATCTACTGAAGATTATGGAAAGGCAACGCACTGGCAGAGCCGGATTGCTGAGATTGGAAGCATGGTCTTTGATGAATGGGATGACCCGTTATCGCTCCCGGCTGTGGATAGATATTTTGAGAAACTTTATTCATATGAAGGTGACGGACTTGATAAAAAGAGAGTTCTGCCCGCTTTTGAAGAGAGACTGAAGGATGTTGCATTTCCGTTTGAGGATGTAGCCAATGTATTCAACCTTATTGAGAATGATACGCGAGATATCATTATTCTTTATGATGAGAAAGCCAGATCCATTATCAAACAGATTCAACAGACTGGATTGCCTGGGAAGTACATTCGAAATCTACAGGGATATACAGTAAGCGTTTATGTAGAAGAGTTCAAGGCACTCGAAAAAAGCAATGCGATCTTTTCGATAGATGATAGATTTTTTGTTTTGAAGAAATTGGATGACTATTATTCTGAAGATACTGGACTTTTAAACCGAAAATATAATGATGACGACTTGTTGCTGATTGCTTAAGGAGGTGATTGGAATGGGATTTGGAATCAAATTGAAAGTATGGGGAGATTATGCCTGCTTTACACGACCTGAAATGAAAGTTGAACGTGTAAGTTATGATGTCATAACTCCCTCAGCAGCGCGAGGTATTCTTGAAGCAATTTACTGGAAGCCTGCGATTTTCTGGAAAATTGATAGAATTCACGTTTTGAACCCGATAAAGTTTGACAACATCCGCAGAAACGAAAGGCCGGGAAAAATACTTGCAGGTAACGTGAAAGCTGCATTCAAAGGAAATGATGTTGTCCTTTATCAGGACTCCACCGAGGATACTGTTCAAAGGGCTTCCCTTGTTTTGCGTGACGTTTGCTATGTTATTGAGGCTCATTTTGAGATGACAGACCATGCAGGTCCCGACGATACAGTCGAAAAACACTACAATATCGCACTTAGACGGATGCGAAAAGGACAATGTTTTCATCACCCTTATTTTGGCTGTCGTGAGTTTCCGGTTCAGTTTGAGTTAATTGAGAATGAAGTTCCTGTGTCTTATTATTTTGGAAAAAAAGAAGGAGAAAAAGATCTTGGGTTCATGCTTTATGATATTGACTTTTCTGACAAGATGAAAGCCGTCTTTTTCCGCGCCTGTATGGTGGACGGAGTTATTGATGTTCAGAAATGTCTGTCTAGCGGGGGAGTCTCATGATCATCCAATCACTCTGCCGCTATTATGATATTCTTGCTAAAGACGAGAACGCAAATATTCCAAAGCTAGGATATAGCAGCGCTAAAGTCTCATTTGCCCTGGTCATTTCTCCTGATGGCGCTCTTTCATATATTATTGATCTTAGAAGTGATGACAAGAAGCCAAAACCCAAAGATATGGAAGTGCCTATACAGAAGTCACGCTCTAGTGGTGTATTTTCATATTTCGTCTGTGAAAATGCAAAGTATGTTTTTGGTGTTGAAAAAGTAAAAAAAAGTGAATTTGAGAAGAAATTTAGTTTGAATTCAAAGAACAGTACTGATTACTATAAAATACTTGAGGAAAATGATAAAGAAGTCACTCTTGTCCATCAGCGTTCCAGAGAGTGCTTTGAGGCTTTCAAAACACTTCACCATAGTATATTGGATGGTCTTAATGATCAAGAAGTCCGCGGATTCCTTTCTTTTCTGGATGGATGGAATCCAGAAGAGTTCCTCGAAAATCCAAAGACCAGAGAGTACAAAGATGATATTCTTGCTGGCGGAAACTGTGTTTTTGAGTGTAACGGGAATTTTTTGCATGAAAAAAGTGCGGTTAGAAACGCCTGGGAAACTTACTCTCAGAATGAAACTGGCAGCACGTTTGCCCAGTGCCTGATAAGTGGAAAAGTAGAGCCGGTAGCCAAGATACATCAAAAGATAAAAGGTGTTGTCGGGGCCCAATCGGCAGGAGCTTCCATTGTCAGTTTCAATAACGATGCTTTCTGTTCTTATGGAAAAGAACAGAGTTTTAATTCTCCAATAAGCGAATCCGCGATGTTTAAGTATACAACTGCTCTGAATCATCTTCTTTCAAGTCCCAGTAACAGGATAAGGATTGCGGATACTACAGTTGTTTTCTGGGCTGAGACAAGTGAAAAATTCTGTGAAAAATCCTGTGAAGAACTTGTTAAATTCTTTTTTGACCCTCCAGAACCAGAGAAAAAAGAAGAAAAAAATGTAGAGGGCTCTCGGGTACAGGACATAACCACAGTCAAAGAAATAGAGGAAATTCTCAATAAGGTCAGAATCGGCAAGAAAGTAAATCAAGAGGACATTGGGACAGATCCAGAGACGAATTTCTACATTCTTGGTTTGTCTCCCAATAATGCACGGCTTGCTGTACGTTTCTGGTATGTTGCCAGTATTGGGAGTTTGATTGAAAAAGTGGCTCGTCACCATCTGGACATGGAAGTTATCAGAGATGATTATGGTCCAAGATATGTCTCAGTATATCGCCTGTTGAATGAGACAGTCCCTCAGAGTTCTGACAAAAAAACAGTTTCTCCACTTCTTGGTGGTCTTATTTTGCGCTCGATTCTTACCGACACAGGCTATCCTATCTCATTATATAGTGCAATCCTGAGCCGTGTTAAAGTAGATGGCTCAATAAATTTTGTCAGAGCTGGTTTTATCAAAGCATATCTACTCAGATTGAGCAGAGCTGGATTATCGAATTTGAGTCAGGATTTGATTACCATGAGTTTAAATGAGGAAAGTTCTAGTGTGCCGTATCGTTTAGGAAGGTTGTTTGCCGCTCTTGAAAAGGCACAGAATGATACGAACAGAGAGATGAAGAGCACCATTAACAGTAAGTACTTTAGCAGCGCCTCGTCAACACCCGCTGTTGTATTTCCTGTGCTGTTAAAACTTGCACAACACCACATTGCCAAATCAGAATGGGGTTTCAGGTCCAATCAGTTGATTGAACAAATTCTGGAAGGCGTGGATGAGTTTCCTGCGTACCTGAATCTTGAAGATCAGGGTATGTTCATGCTTGGTTACTATCATCAACGTAAGGCTTTTTTCACGAAAAAAGAGGTTCCATCAAATAAGGAGGTGCCATTATGAGCGAAATAATCAAGAATCGATATGAATTTGTGCTGTTGTTTGATGTAGAGAATGGAAACCCTAACGGCGATCCTGATATGGGAAATATGCCCAGGGTTGATCCACAGACAGGTAATGGAATTGTTACCGATGTTTGTCTTAAGAGAAAGGTCAGAGATTATGTTGACCTCGTGAAAAGTGGAAACGCAGGATATGAGATCTATGTTAAATCCGGTGCTGTCCTCAATAGTCAGCACAAGAAGGCCTATGATTACCTTGGAATAAACCCAGATTCCAAAAAACCCAAAGATGACGAACTGACAAAATTCATGTGTCAGAATTTTTTTGACATTCGGACATTCGGTGCTGTAATGACAACAGAGATTAACTGTGGTCAGGTTAGAGGGCCTGTACAGTTCAGTTTTGCACGCAGCATTGATCCAATTTTCCAGCAAGAAGTAACAGTTACTCGTTGTGCCGTCACCAATGAGAAAGATGCTGAAAAAGGTCAGACTATGGGCAAAAAACAGATTGTGCCGTATGGGTTGTATCGCGCAGAAGGATATGTCTCCGCTCATCTGGCTAAAAAGACCGAATTTATAGAAGATGATCTTGAACTTCTCTGGGACAGCCTGGTCAATATGTTTGAGCATGATCATTCGGCAGCAAGGGGAAAAATGTCTGCAAGAAAACTTATTGTTTTCAAGCATAACAGTGAACTTGGCTGCTGTCAGTCTCATGTCCTTTTCGATAAAGTGAAGGTGGAAAGGCTTTCCTGTGATATGCCTTCTCGTTCTTTTGCAGATTATAAAGTAACAATTGCAGATGACATGCCGAATGGTATTGAATTAATTGAGAAATTATGATCGAAAAGAAATATGCCGAAGATGAGTTGCTCTCGTTGTCAGGCATACAACATTTCCATTTTTGTAAGCGTCAATGGGCTTTAATTCATATTGAGCGCCAGTGGGAAGAAAATCTTCAGACAACCGAGGGCCGCTTTCTCCATGAGCGTGTGGACAATCCATTCCTTAAAGAAAGCAGAGGCGACATTATGTTGTCAAGAGCATTCCCACTGGTTTCATATCAACTTGGACTTTATGGGGTTGCAGATGTCATTGAGTATGTCCGATCTGAAAATGGTATTTCTCTTCCGGGTTATGAAGGTTTGTGGAAAATGCATCCCGTAGAGTATAAAAGAGGCAAACCGAAAATTGACGAGCGAGATGAAGTGCAGCTCTGTGCGCAGGCGATGTGCCTTGAAGAGATGTTTAATGTAACTATAAACTCTGCTGATTTTTATTATAACGAAATTCGGAGAAGAATTCAGCTTGAAATAACCGAAGAGTTAAGAAATCTTGTGATTTCTTTGTCCGATGAAATGCATTGTCTCTTTAAGAAAGAGCTTACACCATCTGCTGAAAAATCCCGAAACTGCAAATATTGTTCTCTTGTAGATGTCTGTGTTCCGAAATTAACGAAAAAGTTTGTTTCTGCCCGTAAATATGTCAGAAGTCATATGGATGAAGCCTGTAATGGCGATCTCTGAATTAATCAAAATTTTTGGAAGTATATCTTTATAAATATAATTTATCCAAACTTCAAGTTAGTAGAGGGGTTCTATATCCATGAGAAAATTGCTGAATACATTATATGTCACAACTCCAGAATCCTATCTTCTTAGAGACGGAGAGAATGTCGTTATTAAGGTAAAAAATGTTGAAACATTTCGTATTCCGATACATAATCTTGAGGGTATAGTTTGTTTTGCATACATGGGTGCCAGTCCCCAGCTGATGCAACTCTGTACTGACAATAAAGTTGGACTCTCTTTTTTGACCCCGAATGGAAAATTTCTGGCGCGTGTTAGTGGAAAAGTTAGAGGGAATGTGCTTCTACGGCGTACACAATATCGAAAAGCAGACAATGAAGACGATTCTCTGGATCTTGCTAAGTGCCTTATCATAGGAAAAATCGTCAATTGCAGGACTGTTCTTGGCAGAGGTATCCGTGACCACGGAGATGTAATAAATACCGGCAAAATCCGTTCAGTTGATGATTTGTTGATAGATAACCTCAAGAGCATTGAATCATGTTTAAATTCGGATTCTCTTCGCGGCATTGAAGGAAATTGTGCTAAATTTTACTTTGACGCATTGGATGAACTTATTCTTAAGCAAAAGGATAGCTTCTTTATATTTAACAGAAACAGGAGGCCTCCTCTTGATAATATGAATTCATTACTGTCTTTTTTGTATACACTGCTTGCTCATGACGTTGAATCCGCCTTGGAAACCGTTGGACTTGATCCATATGTTGGCTTTTTCCATACAGACCGTCCTGGAAGACCCAGTCTTGCGCTTGATTTGATGGAGGAACTCCGGCCTTTCATGGCTGATCGCCTTGCATTGAATATGGTTAACCTCAAGCAGGTCGATGGAAAAGACTTTATCAAAAAGGAAAACGGAGCTGTCCTCATGACTGAGGACGGAAGGAAAGGAATACTGGCAGCCTGGCAAAAGAGGAAACAGGATCAAATTACCCATCCATATTTAAATGAAAAGCTTTCTGTCGGATTAATTCCGTATGTGCAAGCAATGTTATTGGCTCGCTATTTAAGGGGAGATATTGATGGATATCCACCATTTTTTATGAATTGAGGTGTTTTTAGTGATGGTACTGGTAACTTATGATGTGAATACAGAATCAGAAGGTGGAAAAAGTAGGCTGAGAAAAGTGGCAAAAGAATGCGAAAATTATGGACAGAGGGTTCAGAACTCTGTATTTGAGTGCCTTGTAGATCCTGCTCAGTTTGCACAGCTAAAACATTCATTATGTGATATAATGGATGAGGAGCGAGATAGCCTTAGATTTTATTACTTGGGTAAAAATTGGAAAAATCGAGTAGAGCATTTTGGTGCAAAAAAAGGATACGACCCAGAAGGTTTATTAATTACATAATCTCTGCGAACCTGTAGTGAACATTGATTTACTGGGAGGTTCGCAGGAAAGATCCATTCATAATATTTATTTTTTGTGATAGTTTATAAATAAATTCAATAACTTAAATATTTCCAAAAAATTAAAAAGCCAACTGGCTAATGTATAGTTTGAATAAATTTACGGTCGCACCCTTCGCGGGTGTGTGGATTGAAATATGGTAGATCCGGGCAGCAGTTCGTACCGTTTTGTCGCACCCTTCGCGGGTGTGTGGATTGAAATCATCGGGATATTGAGATCTTTGTTAATTTCTATCGTCGCACCCTTCGCGGGTGTGTGGATTGAAATACCGTAGATGAAATTAAAAATGCCGCGACTGGTCGCACCCTTCGCGGGTGTGTGGATTGAAATAGAGATGGCACTTTGAGCAGGAGCGTCTGACAACGTCGCACCCTTCGCGGGTGTGTGGATTGAAATTTCTAAGACGTGTAGTGTTTGTGGGCACAAAAACAGTCGCACCCTTCGCGGGTGTGTGGATTGAAATTCCTACTAAGATTGACGGCAAGCTGTATGCCCATGTCGCACCCTTCGCGGGTGTGTGGATTGAAATCTTTCAGTTAGCGTGGGAACTGTAATGGCGGGCGTCGCACCCTTCGCGGGTGTGTGGATTGAAATCTCTCCAACTATTCGCAACTTGTCCGTCTACGCGTCGCACCCTTCGCGGGTGTGTGGATTGAAATATCTTGGCTAAGTCCAAAAGCTTCACAGCATTCGTCGCACCCTTCGCGGGTGTGTGGATTGAAATCTGTTGTTCCAGTTGATCCTCATTATACTTCTCAGGTCGCACCCTTCGCGGGTGTGTGGATTGAAATTAGACCTCGTAGATCAATATAATTTCAAATTGTCGTCGCACCCTTCGCGGGTGTGTGGATTGAAATTCCATTCCCAGGCATATTTGAACCTGCCCTGAGGTCGCACCCTTCGCGGGTGTGTGGATTGAAATCTGAAGTACATCCGATAAATACATCTGTTCAGCGTCGCACCCTTCGCGGGTGTGTGGATTGAAATTCGTCAATTCCAGGCCCAATAATATCATAATATTGTCGCACCCTTCGCGGGTGTGTGGATTGAAATAAATTATCAGATGGCGCCAAAGAGCTCATTGAAGTCGCACCCTTCGCGGGTGTGTGGATTGAAATTTAGAGGAACGTGTACGAGCAGCAGCATTAACCGAGTCGCACCCTTCGCGGGTGTGTGGATTGAAATTTCCACACAACATGAGTATTATCTGTCCAAATGGGTCGCACCCTTCGCGGGTGTGTGGATTGAAATTTTGAAGAACAGTGTAATACCGCAATCAAAGGTCGCACCCTTCGCGGGTGTGTGGATTGAAATTGCGTTAAAGATGAAGATTATGAAAGGTATTTAGAGTCGCACCCTTCGCGGGTGTGTGGATTGAAATTAACTGTTTAGATGCTAAAGGCGGGATCTTTTGAGGTCGCACCCTTCGCGGGTGTGTGGATTGAAATCCTGTGATGGCTTTGGGGAGTAATCCCCTGAAAGTCGCACCCTTCGCGGGTGTGTGGATTGAAATACCTACACTCCCGTCAGCTTTGTTCATAGTTCTTGCAGGTCGCACCCTTCGCGGGTGTGTGGATTGAAATGTCATGAGTCCCGTCGCATGTATAATCACCAGTTGGAGTCGCACCCTTCGCGGGTGTGTGGATTGAAATCCCTTACTTTGAGGGCTAGGATAAATTCATTATCGTCGCACCCTTCGCGGGTGTGTGGATTAAAATCCTTTGAAAAAGAAAACGAGGTACTAAGAGCTTATCCAAAAAGTCAGCAACGAATGTTGAAAAGTTACAATGGGTCTAAATATCCGGGCATACGTTCTGGTTTTGCATATTGCATATTGTAAAAGTTATAGTAGATAACCACTTTTCGGATAGGCTCTAAATAGTAGGGCGCACAAACTTTTCTTACAAGTATCAAAAGCATCTCCATGACAAATAAAAGTCGCAAAGAAAATGACACTCATTCGTGAATATTTTCAAAGAACTTTCTTATATTGAAAAGGTCATCGGTTTTTCCCAAAATAACGCAGGCATCTTTTGCCTGGAGGAGGGAGTTTCCATCAGGAACATAGATCATTTTCGAATCCCTACGAATAGAAAGGACTGTCACTCCATATTTTTTCCTTAATTCCAGATCTGCCAGGGTTTTTCCATCGAAACTGGAACCTTCTCCTACTTTAACCACCTGAATATCGACTCCTGGAAGCCCACTCTTTAAACTGAATCCGCTGTTAAAGTCTGTACCCGTATCGACAGACAGTTTTCGCATCATTAAGTAACCGTTAGCTCGCAAGTCGTTAACCAACTTTTCAATATCTTCCTGTGGAACCAGATACTTTCTCAGTACGCGGAAAAAGATCTCTACTGAGGTTTCGTATTCTTCGGGGATAATTTCATCTGCACCGAGGTCATTGAGATATTTCATTTCCTTTAAGTCCCGTACCCTGGTAATAATGCAGACGTTAGGGTTCAACTCTTTTGCCTTCTCGACTATTCTCCTTGTAGCAGCCTCGTCCGAGATCCCGATTACAAGAACTCTTGCATTCTTTATTCCCGCATGTTCCAGTACAGCTCCAAATACAGCATCTCCATATTGTATACTTTCCCCTTTCATTTTTTCCTGCTTGACTGTATCCGGATCGGATTCTACGATAACATATGGGATACCTGCAGTTTTTGCGGCCTTTGAAATTGCCTTTCCGGAAAAACCGAAGCCTACGACTATAATGTGGTCTTTTATGTCAGGCTCGACATCTGTTTCCTCTTGAATAGAACTTGAGCAGAAGCCACTTACAAGTTTCATGCCAAAAGCCGTCTCTGAGGCCTTTCTGACAATGAAGTCAGCAGGCTTGTAAGAAGCATTAATCAAAAAGGGCGTAGCGCCCATAGTAAGGATTGAAACCGCCAGAAATGCCTGATAAGTCTCTTCTGTCAGGAGTGAATATTCTACTCCTAAGCTGGAAAGGACAAAAGAGAATTCTCCTACCTGTGAAAGTGCAAGTCCTGTCAATATAGTTGTACGGAGAGGAGCCCCCAGAAGGAAATTTACAACAACTCCAGCTATTGATTTTACGATGATCAGGGCGATTGTTGCAAGCACAAGAATTGGGAGGTTATCAAGCAAATAATTGATGTCCAGAAGCATGCCTACAGACACGAAAAAGAAACACATAAACGCGTCTTTCAAGGGTAAAATATTACCCATTGCCTGCTTACTGTACTGGGAGCCAGACATAATGACCCCGGCTAAAAGAGCTCCTAGGGCTGTTGACAGCCCAATACTTGATGTAAAGACCGCTGCTGACAAACAGATAAATACAACACTGGCTAGAAACAATTGTTTGCTCCCGGTCTTACCTACATGGTAAAATATCCAGGGAAACAGAAATTTGTCGCTCAGAATAAAAACCAGGATAATGAGCAAGCCTTTGAACAACATACTCGGAAGGGCTCCGTCAAAACTCACGGAGTTTCCTGCAAGTATCGGAGTGATCAACATCAGAGGTACGATAGCAAGATCCTGAAATATCAAAATTGCAAGCGATATTTTCCCATGAGAAGTATTGACTTCATTTCTGTCCTGAAAAACTTTGATTACTATCGCGGTACTGCTAAGTGAAATTAACAAGCCGAGAAAGGCAGATGTCGCCGGACTAAAGCCTAAAACGGAACATAACCCAAAAATGAATACTGTTGTAAAGAGCAGATGGAGAGCTCCCCCGACCATTACATTCCGTTTCATTTTCCAGAGTTCCCCTAAGGAAAGGTCAACTCCTATTGTAAAAAGGAGAAAGATTACACCTAGGTCGGAGTTTAAGTCCACAATCTCTCCTCCACTTAGAATGCCGAGCCCATAGGGTCCTATCAGCATACCGGTTACAAGATAACCCAGCACCGGAGGGAAATCAAATCTGTAGAAAAGAGTCAGAATTAAAATGCCAAAACCAAGAAGTACGTCAACATGTGCCAGTAAAGATGTTACCATTTATTATACTCCTCTGGAGCTAGAGCAGAGGTATTTAAGTGTCCGGACATTTTAAGTAAGAATATTAAACCTGAACATAGACATGAAGTATTCATTAATTATCCTCAGTAAAATTTTTGACTATAAACTTATCCCAAAACTCAAAATCACTTTTCAAAATCTCGGATTCCGAATAATTAATCGATTTCTGACCATGGAAATCGTTCTGAAACGTTATAATTTGGGAATAAAATTGGTTTTGGGATGGGCTCTATAACTAAACAAATATTTATTAATATAGTATTTTGAATAAATTTGGATTTATTATTTAAATATATTTCCTACCTCAACGAATTACACTTTTAATTTGAGACTGTGGCACAAACTCGCTCCCAGGGATGTGTTTTTCCCAGGCTTTCTGCCTGCAGACTTCCAGAGCTTCAAATCCGCGTTGAGGTTCTTCAAACACCCTCCGAAACAAAAACATTAAATCTGAAGTTGAGTATGTTTTGGGTTAAGTTAGCGAGCAAAAGACGAGATGAATCACCTATGCCAGTAATTACCTTACAGTACGACGACCTTGAAAAACTCACAGGAACCGATAAGGAAACCATCATAAAAAGAGCGCCCATGATAGGGGCCGATATCGAAAGAGTTGAAGAGGAATCTATAGATATCGAGTTCTTCCCTGACAGGCCTGACCTTTACAGTGTGGAAGGAGCAGCCAGGGCAATGCGGGGTTTTCTGGACCTTGAGACCGGACTGTCCGAATATGAGATAAAGCCTCCAAAGGTTTCGATCTCGGTCAGTGAGGAGATCCTTAGAATCAGGCCTTTTCTTGGGTGTGCGGTTGTAAGGGGCATAAAATTCACATCCTCGTCCATAAAATCCCTTATGGACCTTCAGGAAGACCTGCACTGGGGACTTGGAAGAAACAGAAAAAAAGTGTCTATAGGCGTGCATGACCTATCAAACGTTAAGCCGCCTTTCAGGTATATGGCTGTAGACCCTGGTTTTGAGTTCGTGCCACTGGACTACACCGAAAAAATGAGCATGACCGAAATCCTGGAAAAACACCCAAAAGGCACGAGATTTGCACATCTTGTCAGGGGCTTTGAGAAATACCCAATAATCCTGGACTCAAACGATAACGTGCTTTCCTTCCCGCCTATCATTAACGGGACACTTACAAGTGTGACCGAGCGTACAACCGACCTCTTTATCGATGTCACTGGACTTGGAGAAGCCGTGTATACCGCCCTGAACATTGTTGTTACCGCCCTTGCGGAAAGGGGTGGCCAGATCGAATTCGTAAAGGTTATCAGGCCCGACTCTGGAGAACTTCTCCTGCCTGACCTTGAACCGAAGACCAGGTTACTTACAAAGACTGAAGTAAAAGACCTTCTGGGCATGGAACTCTCCTTAGAAGAAATCATTAAACAGCTTGAGAGAATGCGCTTTGGAGCAAAAGCCATTGACAAAGAAACCATCGAGGTAAAAGTCCCGGCTTACAGGGCCGATATTCTTCATAACTATGACCTTGTAGAGGATATTGCCAAGGGTTATGGATATGAAAACATCAAAGTAAGTATTCCTGAAACCTATACCCCAGGAAAATCTCACCCGATTTCCTTACTTCGCGCTCCCGTAAACGAGATAATGGTAGGGCTCGGCTACTATGAGGTCATGCCGTTTACGCTTACCAGTGAAAAAGTTAACTTCGATAACATGCGAAGGCCAAAAACGGATGATGTTACCTATGTGCTTCACCCGATCAGCGAAGACCAGACAATGATCAGGACAACCCTGCTTCCGAACCTCCTTGAGATTCTTGCCTTAAACCAGCACAGGGAATTGCCTCAGAAGATTTTCGAGTTTGGTGAGGTCGTAAATAACGAAATAACCGGCCAGCACGTAGCTGCAGTCTCGATTCACCCGCAGGCCAACTTTACAGAAATCTATGAGGTTGTAGACGCTCTGATGAGGGAAATGATGCTTCCCTACGAGGTAAAAGAGTCAGAAGATCCCGCATTTCTCGAAGGCAGGCGGGCTGATGTTTACGTCAATGGCAAAAAACTCGGAGCCTTTGGAGAATTCCATCCTGAGGTCATAAACAATTTTGCCCTTGGATACGCAGTTGTCGGGTTTGAACTTGACCTCAATGACCTTATTGGTTAATATTGGTTAAAAATTAGATTTTAAGTTGAGAAGAGATTCTTCTCTCTTATTTCCTTCACTTTTATTTCAGCACATTTTTATTTCAGCACATTTTTATTTCAGCACATTTTTATTTCAGCACACTTTTATTTCAGCATTTTCTCCATTTCGGCTGCGATTTTTTGGACTTCTGATATTTTTTCAGTATCAGCTAGCCTGTAAGTAAGTTCAAGCAGCCTTTCTTTCAGGGAGCCAAGTTCATCAAGGGTACAGTTAAGCTCTTCAAGAAGGACCCCCAGGGTTTTTATCTCAGTTGTCTCTGAAAATTTTTCAGGGCCTGCTTCTATAAGGAAAAGTGTCTCAGGAGAACTGAGGTCAACATCATATTCTTCCTCGAAATCTCCCTTCGGGATCGTTTTAGACCAACTCACACTCCTGATATGCCTGACAAAATCACTTATCTGCCGATACTCATAATCTCCGGTAACTTTTCCAATCAGCATCTCGTTCCTTGTTTTTAGTGGGACTGCCACAAGGTCTCCTTTCTTTATTTTTGTGATAAAAGAATAAATCTCTCCTGCCCAGGCAGAACTACGCTCGTCCTGCATCCCGGGATATTTCTCAAGAATTATTTTCTTTACCTGTCCTTCGTCTTTAATACTGGAGAAATCCGGAAGTTCAGCCCACCCGATTGTAATTATGCTGTTTTCCAGAATCAGCTCTTCATCTTCCAGGGTGCCTGCAGCTTTAAGTAACCAGAATTTCATGACTTTCCCCCTTTTCGTTTTAATTTTGCATTTTTCTAGAAATTCTACTTATATTCCCAATTTACCATTTTCCAGGTTCTTATAATTGGTTGTCAATCAACCGTTGCGCCGGTTGATCACGCCGGATAGGGTTTGGGGATAAGGTCCTCAAACTCAAATGCTGTCCCATCGTTTTCGGGTCGTGTCCCTGAGTTATTGATTAATTCCGAAAAAGCGAGTACATCTCACGTATTTAATGAATATATTGAGAGATTCTTGCGCTTTCGGTTTTCAATGATTCAAACCCACGACCCGTTTTCGCTCAAGCATTTTTTGAAAAGGATTGTGCCACAGCCGTTGCGCCGGTTGATTACACCGGATAGGGGGTTGGGGATAAGGTTTTCAAACCCAAATGCTGCTCCGTCGTTTTCGTTCAAGCATTTTTTCAAAAGACTTGTGGGAAAACAGTTTTTTTTAAAAGGGTTTTTGAAAAGGCTTGAATGACATACTTGATGCGCTTGCGGCGGGCAGTTACTACAAAATTACATCCGTTATCTGTTACCGGATATCTAAATCAGTACAACCGGAGACTTAATCAGGTGCTACTGAAGGAAAGATTTCTCATTTAGAGGTTCGGCTGCTTCCATATAGTATTTGAAGAGTTCTTTTCCCCAGCATAGGGCTCTTTCCCCAAAAGATAGGATTAGCTGGTCTCTTAACTTTCCATTGTTTTCAAAGAGTTTAAATGCAACGACCTTATCCGTTACAATCAGAGATGGGATTGTTGTTGACCTTCGTGATATAAAAAGCCTGGAGTTCATGGATCTGGACAGTTTCTCTGCTTCTATACGATTATTTAAAAATAAACGCTGTGCAACACTTTCGGTCATACAGAGTGCGATTTCAGCTCCACTCTCTGCAAGCTCTGTATAAAGTGAAGGAGCTTGAGGGTGAAAATAAGCTGCAAAGGTCAGTATCTCCCTTGAGCTTAGAATACTATCCCGGAGTATTTGTGGGGTTTCAAAAATGTGTCCGGCGTCAGGTTCCAGTAGCTCACAGTGCCCGAGTTCTCCGATTCTCTCCAGCAGGAACTCAGGAATCGAGCTTAAGTCGTGGCTCAGCCAGTAATCAGTATTTTCTTCTAAAAGCCCAGCCATACTGAGCATAGGCTGCATATTTTCAACTATTATCTCCCCGATATCGGACAAACTGTATATTTTGTTTTTTTGGGTTACCAGGCCGGAATCTTTCATTTTTTTCATATGTAGCTGGATTGAACTGGAGGTCACATTAAGTAATTCTTTTATCTCACTGGCATCTCTTGGGTTTTCTTTTAAGAGTAGTAGAATATCTTTTCTTCTGCCCGAAAAAAGAATCAGGTTAAGAAGGCAGTATTTCATTTTTGCTCACTTCCGGTCTCTACCTTTGCCTCTATACCAATATCATAAAAACTTTTTGATTTTGAGCCCACTGTATTTAACTATTTTATTGTATTTTATGTTCTATGCAGGATTAGATTTGTCCAGTTTTGTTGGTTTAAGAAGTAGCAACAACAAAAAAGATAAACCTTGAAGTATATTTTCGATTTTTAGAGCAGGTTTTTGGTTATTAAATTAATGTGGTGAGAACACTGATTCCTGAAAAAAAATTCTCTTTACGTTGTAAAGGTTCTGAAGAACTTGAACCTCTGAAATCTGGAGGTTTGGTTAATGGCTCAATCAGTAATTCAATCCACAGTTGTGGTGTTTCGGTGAATAACCCAATAGACAATGTAGTCCACAACTCAATGAATAACTCAATGAATAACTCAATGAATAACTCAATGAATAACTCAATGAATAACTCAATGAATAACTCAATGAATAACTCAATGAATAACTCAATGAATAACTCAATGAATAACTCAATGAATAACTCAATGAATAATTTGCCCGGTAGCTCAATAATTAACTCTATTGGAATGGAATTTGTCCTGATTCCTGCTGGAGAATTCAACATGGGTTCTTCAATGCGTGAAAAACGAAGGAAGCTCTGGGAAAGCCCTGTGCATAAAGTAACAATCGAAAAGCCTTTTTACCTTGGCAGGTACCCGGTCACACAGGAGCAATGGCAAAAAGTCATGTGGGACAATCCTGCGTACTTCAAGGGCGAAAAGCACCCGGTTGAAAACGTTTCCTGGAATGAGATTCAGGTCTTTTTCCGGAAACTCAATGCTCTGGAAAATACAGATGGAATTTCCCGAATCTACCGCCTTCCAACTGAAGCCGAATGGGAATACGCAGCCAGGGCAGGAACTGAAACCGCTTATTTTTTTGGAGATAATGAATCGAAACTTACAGAATATGCCTGGTTTCTGGAGAATTCAGGGTTTGAAACTCATCCTGTCGGCCTGAAAAAACCAAGTCTCTGGGGACTTTACGACATTTATGGAAATGCAGGGGAATGGGTACAGGACGAGTACCATATCAGCTACAAAGGCGCCCCGGAAGATGGAAAGGCCTGGGAAAATCCTTTTCCAAGCGTATCCACTCCAGTGAGAGTAAGAAGAGGCGGAGGCTGGAATGGAAACGCAGGCTTCTGCCGGTCGGCTGAAAGACTTTTTGCAGCCCAGGATAAAAAGTTAAATAGCCTGGGATTCAGGGTGGTTAAGGAAGTATAATTCCAGTGAAATCGCATCCTGCATAGGGATAAAAGACTTGATACCAGAACCCAGGGAAATTTTTCTCATTCTTCTTACTTATGGCCCTCTGTTCAGGAATGTTCTGCGCTTTACCCTTTCTGCTTTAGAAACCTGAACTTTGGGTTCGTACATCAGTCCGTGGAGGAAGTTCATAAATAGGTAGACGTCTGAGAAGTTTGTTACCAGGCCAAACGATGCACGTATACTTGCCATTTTCGTTTTTACAGCAAGACAGGATTCATGGTCCTTGCAGTCTGAGCCATAAGGATACCTGCTAGAAGGTTTCAGATTTTCAAAACATGAAGCCATCTCATTTCTGGTGATACTATGGCTTACTTCACCATCTCCAGGATTGCAGAAGCAGCCGGTTCGTAAAGAGATCTTTTCCTTATTTGCTGCGTCCTGTACCATCTGGCAATCAAAAGGTGTTCCATCTGCATGATAGAGATTAAAAGCAATCGTTCCTCCCCGTTTTTCAAGACCGGATGGGCCATGAATCTTTACCAGAGTCTGACCATTGGGATATTTCAGAGCCTGCATATTATCCAGCAGCCAGCCGGTAAGACACATAACTCTTTTGTGAATGGTATCCATTCCAATCCTTTCTATGTACTTTAGTCCAATTTCAAGAGCAGGTACGCTGAGATAGTTGATAGTCCCGTCTTCAAAAGCTTCAAAGGCTTCATCGCCCTGTTGCAGGCAATACCAGTTTTCTTTCTGAACGGAAACTATGCTGATGGTACCTCCGGAAAACCAGGGCCTTTTCAGTTTATTCAAAGCAACTTTCCGAGCAAGGAGACAGCCTAGTCCAGTCGGGTAGCCAAAAATCTTGTAAAATGAGATTGAGACAAAATCAGGATGCCACTGGCTCAAGTCAAGGCGGTTGGTAGGTACGAAGGCAGCACAATCCAGCAAGACATCCCAACCTTTTTTCCGGGCTTTCTCAATCCAGTCCAGAGGATGCTGCACTCCCGAAAAGTTGGATTGGGCAGGATAAGCAAACAAGTTATTTCCCTGAGGTTTAGCCTTACCAAGATAAATCTCCAGCTTTTCTTCATCAACTCTCAACTCGGAAAGTTCTACAGGAATGTAGCTTACGGAAGCTCCTTTACTTTCTGCAAAAACTCTAATTCCATTAACCGAGTTATGATCATCTACGGTCAGCAAAAACTGACCTTCTGTCTCGAACGGATAAGCTTCTCCTACCAGTCTGAGGGCACCTGTTGCGTTGGGAGTAAAAATAACCACATATTCGTCAGGAGAAGCATTAAAAAAGCTTAAGATTTTGTTTCTTGCCCGCTCCACAAGTTTTGTCATAGCCATTGAAGTAGGGTTTTCCGAATGAGGGTTCCCAAGAACGTTGCACTGAAGCAGTTCCATATGTTTGAGAAGCTGACTATTAGCATATAGACCGCCACCCGTGTAATCCAGATAAATTTGGTCCTGCCAGTCCAGGCGTGCGTACTCAAGTTCCCTAAGTTCATCAAGAATATGCGTTGTTTCAAATTCCGGATAATTTTGCTTGAATTCTGCAAAAGAGCTATTCATTTTATCTGGACTGAACTCAGGAGTTACTTCTGAATATTTCTCTGTTGGATGCATGCATTTATCCTCCAAAAAATTCATTAAATTTCAAAATTTTCAGCCTTCTTTACAGCTTTCAGCCTTCCTTTCACCCCTTTCTTTACAATCAGGAACGACCCTTTTTGAATGATCTCATAACTGAACGCGGACGAGTCATTTGCCTGTGGACCAGAGTAGAAGTGAAACTTCTTTTTTCTTTCTTTTCCCGGACTATTTCTTCAGTTTCCCGGATTTTTTCCTTCACACAACGCATCCAGAAAACGCCTTCCTCATCGACCTCGATTCCGTGAATCTCGTGCCCAAAACCTGGAAATCTCTGGCTGAATTCCTGAAGATTGAGCAAAAATTTGATATGCGTGCTATCTTTACTTCCAAGGCGTTCTCCTGGCATCAAGATTGGTATTCCTGGTGGATAAGGAACCAGTAGATGTCCAGAAACCCGGTTTTCTACTTCCTCTACTTTGAGTTTCTCTGTCTTCCCACGGACGAGTTTCTGATATGTTTCGGCAGAAGAGAGCACGGTTTCCGGGATAGTATTACATGCTTCGTTCAGCAGGCCAGGCAGATCAAGTCTTCTCATTTCTTCATGCATTGTCTGGCAGAGATCCTTGAGAGTCATAGGTCCACTGTCATCCGGAATATCGCCATTCAGACTATATCTTTCCGGGTGTTCGGCGACCAGATCAGGGAGAACTTCAGAAACAGTCGCTCCACTGTCATAGAGACGTTTAAACTCAATCAGGGCTTCAAGAAGAGTACCCCATTTACCTTTACTCGACCCTACTGAGAAGAGCACGAGTACAGTGTAATCCCCTGTCCTTGCAATCTCAATCCGGCGTGAGTCCAGAAAGCGTGTCAGGATAGCTCCTGGGATTCCCCAATCCGAAATATTTCCCTCTGGACTGATACCCGGACATATAATTGTCACTTTGGTCGGATCAAGCATACAATAATCCTCATCGAAGCAACCATCTTCGAATCCGTGCCATCTGTCTCCTGGTTTTAGCGTCCAGCAGGATGACTCATTTGCAAGCAGTTCATCAGGTGCATCCACAAAGTTAAACTGTTCTCCTGTTCTCGGATCTGAGACTTTTTCGGGTTGATAACAGGAGAAAAACCATCTGCCCTGTCCACCTTCCGCCGCAAGTTTTCTGGCTACCGAGGCAATTGCCTTACGCAAGCCAATGGCATCCAGAACGGTCTCCTGCATCATTGTTGGGCCGGCAGGTTCATCCATCATTGAAGTAGCCACATCAATAGAAGCAATCATCGGATAGAAAGGTGAAGTGGTTCCGTGCATCATGAATGCTTCATTGAATTGATCAAACTCCAGAGGAGCTCTTGTCGGATTGCGCCTCAGGTGAATCATCGAGGCCATCGAAAAAGCAGGCAGCATCTTATGAGTTGACTGTACAGCAAAGAGTGTAGGCAGATTATCATTATCCGGAACACCCATAGAAAAGCGGCCTCTGTAGAGGGGATGAAATTTGGCATAGGCATACCAGGCTTCGTCGAAATGAATTCTTGGAACACTCTTGCCCATTAGCTCAACTATGCGGTCTACATCATAGCAGAACCCGTCATATGTACAGTTGGTCACAACAGCATAAGAAGGGTCGCTGGATACCGCATCAGTAACCAGTGGGCTGTCTTTGATCAGGTTTCTTATATATTCGGGCTCAAAACAGCCCGGGGGTATGAGCCCTATCATGCCATAACCGTTGCGTGTGGGTTTCAGGTAAACTGCTCTTGCTCCACTAATGGTCAGCCCATGGTTGAGAGACTTGTGGCAATTTCTATCCACAACTACCATTTCTCCTGCACCTATGGCCCCCTGGCAGACGATCCTGTTCGATGTAGAGGAACCCCCAAGCACATAGAAAGTGTATTCCGCCCCAAAAATGCGAGCTGCATTACATTCGGACTCATATGGAGGGCCTATGTGTTCAAGCCAATCACCCATTTCCACAGTTGAGATGCCGATATCGGCACGCATAATATTCTCTCCGAAGAACTTATGAAATTCCATTCCTACAGGATGTTTCAGATAGGCTACACCTCCCATATGACCAGGTGCGTCCCAGCTGTAAGCCGCATCTTCGGTGAAATTCTTTAATTCGCGGAAGTATGGTGGGAGAAGGTTTTCATAGTAGCGCCGGACCGCGAAATCCACCCTGCCTGCTATGAAAGCGGCTGTGTCCTGGTACATGTAAACATACTCATGTACTTCTCTGATCACTTCAGTAGGCAGGTCACCTACAAGTGTTTTTTCCGCAATAAGAAAGATGGGGAGATTTTTGTTTCTGGCACGGATTGATTTTATAATGTCCTCCGCTGCATGCTCGCTAAAGTGAGACCCCCCTGGAAGGTCCCAGTCCAGAAAGACACATCCAAATCCCGGGTCTGAAACAACAAGAGACAAACCGTCTTCAGGGGTTGTGGTCATTGTTGTCTCATAGCCCAGTTTATGAATTGCTTCTATAAGGCGTTTCATTGCCTGATCAGAAACAGATCCGTCACCGTATTTTTCACTGGCAATGATTAAAACAGGAAGTTTTCGTGACATATTAATGGCACCTCTCTACTTCTAATTTTTAGGTTTGTAATCAAATTCGGAAATTATATTTTTCAAAAAAAATAAGTTTGCTGAGGTGCAAATTTTCAGCAAATATGGACCATACCATCGTCAGGTGGGCAGGGTTTTTTTGTTTCGGATTTTCTACCATTTTCAAAAAAATGACATGCATTTTCAATATCGTTAACAAGAATTGCTGCCATGTCCGAAGTGAAGTTTTCTCTTACGACAATGCGCATTATCTCAATATCCGCCGCATTTTCCGGAAGACAGTATGCGGGAACTATCCAGCCTTTCTCTCTCAGCTTATACGAGAGCTGCTGCAGAGAATAACCAGTTTCCTTTTTTTGTCTGAAAGCAATTATAGGAAGCCTTTCTCCCTTGTTTAAAATTTCGAAACGGCCCAGTCTATCAACCCTCTCGGCAAGATCCTGGGAAACCTCAAGGATATTTTTCATAATTCCAGTATAGCCAGCTCTTCCGAATCTTAAAATATTGTAATATTGGGCCACGACCATTGCACTTCCTCCTGAAAAGTTCAGGGTGTACGAATCTTCCATTTCTCCGAGGTAGTTCACATGGAAAATCAGGTCTTCGGGAAGATCGCTTTCGTCACGGAAAATCAGCCAGCCAAGGCCCGGATAAGTTAATCCGTATTTATGTCCTGAAACGTTTATCGATTTTACTCTTTCCAGTCTGAAGTCCCACTCAAAATCAGGTTCTGTAAATGGTAATATGAAGCCGCCACTTGCAGCATCTATGTGGATGGGTATGTCCCAGTCTTTTTCTTTCTTGTATCCCAAAAGCAAATCA
The DNA here is from genome assembly GCF_020804205.1 of Methanosarcina sp. DH1. Taxonomy (NCBI): domain Archaea; kingdom Methanobacteriati; phylum Methanobacteriota; class Methanomicrobia; order Methanosarcinales; family Methanosarcinaceae; genus Methanosarcina; species Methanosarcina sp. DH1. Next base: position 51,850 of record NZ_WJBJ01000020.1, read on the forward strand.
TTAATATCCTTTACAGGATCGATTTCTCCTGTAAAAGTTGTTCCCAAAACGCAACCAACGCAGATTGTGTTCTCATCAATCTGCTCTGAGACAGCATCTGCCGTAATTGTACGTACATCTTTGTCTATAGGAATTTTTCTAGCTTCAACGTCAAAATATTTGGCAAACTTATCCCAGCAAACGTGAGCGTCATTCCCGAAAATTATGTTTGGTTTGCCTGTGCCTCGCCCTGAGTTTTTCCAGCTCCATTTGTGAGCCAGCAGACCCAGCATTATAGCTTCTGAAGAGCCAGCTGTTGCCGTACCCATGAATTCGGTATGATGCCCATTAAAAAGGCGCCCAAGCATATTCACAATATTCCTGTGAATAACTTTGTCAGTTTGAGGATATTCGAAAATATCTATGATGTTTTTATTTATGTTTTCCATGACAAGCTGGTCTGCTTCCGGTTCCATCCATGTGTTGACAAAACTTGCCAGGTTCAGGAAAGGATTGCCGTCGAGGCTCTGTTCATCATGTACCAGTTGATAAGCAGCTCTTGGACTCATTCCCTTTTCAGGGAATTCATACTTTGGAATTCCTTTTTCTTTGACCTTTGGGATATATCTGGCACTGTATGCGCCAACACGATACTTTTTAGACTCATCTAAAGTTTCCAGATTTACTTTCTTTGAAATCATGATTTCAACTCCTAAAACACAATTGCAAAATACTTTGCCTTTTACAGCTTACTTTGAAAAATAACGAAAAAATAAGAAACAATTGAATGCAGAATTTATGCTTCCAATTATTGTATTATTCACTTTTCTTAAAAAGTTCCTGAATGAGATTTGTTACTGCCTTGTAGAAAGTTTCCACTGTGTCTGCCTTAAGGCGTTCGCCCCCGGTATGAGGGTTAATTATAGTAGGCCCTATCGAAATGCAGTCTATCGAGTCACCGTATTTTTCTACAATATAGCTGCATTCAAGGCCTGCGTGGATTACGGTTTCCTTGTGGCCTTCAGGATATATTTGCTTGTACACTCCATCTGCTTTATGAAGTAGGTCCGACTCATCATTTGGTTTCCACGCCGGATAAGAATCACTTACTTCTACCGTGTGCTTGAAGAGTTCCCCTATTGATTTTTGTATTTGGATAAGGGAAGTCATGGAATCCATATCCGAACTGCGGTTTGAAGCCTTGATTAGCACGTTTTGCAGGGAAATATTTGCCAGGTTACTTGAAGTTTCCACCAGAGCAGGTTTTTCCGGGATCATGCGGATGGCTCCATGGGGTATCCGCTGAAGCAGGCACAGAAGTGCATCTGTCGATGCTTCATCAAAAGAATTTTGAGTTACCTCTTCAATCTCATAAATTAAATTCTCCTCTGGTTGAGACTGTACCTTTAAAGCTTCACAGTAAGCCTTGAAATCAGTTACAAATTTTTCCTTATCGCCACTAGGAATGGTAATTATGGCGCTGGCACAGCTTGGAATTTTGTTTGAGATAGGATCTTCATCTCTTTGCAATGAAATAAGACGAAGATCATAACTTTTAATGCCCTCGCCATCAACATCAATATTTGTTAGCCGCTTATTGAACCTGATGAGGATTTCGGTGAGAACTTTGATGGCATTAAGCCTTCCACTATTGATGTTGATTCCGGAATGCCCTCCAAGAAGACCTGAGATTGATAATTTCAGGTTGACAAAACCGCCTGGAATACTTGATAAAGTAAAATTTCCTTCATACTGGACACTACACCCTCCTGCACTGCCATAAATAATAGTATCCACAACTTCAGCGTCAAGATTTATGTACCTTCTACCGATCAAGAGACCTTTATCAAAATTTGCAGCCCCTCCCATATCGGTCTCTTCCTGAACCGTGAAAAAACACTCAAGTGGATAGTCTTTGAGTTTCTCATCCTCCAGAAGGGTAAGGATGCTGGCTACCCCAATTCCGTCGTCTGCACCCAGGGTGGTACCTTTTTCTGGATTATCAATGCTGTCAGTATGCCCTGCTTTTATCCATTTTGCACCTTCATTATCAAGATAACCAAAGACATTTAATGGAAAAATTTTCTTATCAGGGGAACATACCATATCCATATGAGCCTGTAGAGTGACATAAGGATCACTGGCATAATCCCCTGAGCCCTTTCTACGAAGGACGATTACTCTTTCTCCGGGATCTTTAGCTCCTGGATCATAATGAATGACTTCTACACCTTCAATTTTTTTGGCACACTCTATAACATACTCACGAACCTGGTTCTCCTCACCAGATGGGTGATATTTTGTTGTTAGTTTCATAAAATGGTCATGCACTGCCTTTGGCTCAAAAGAGTCATCTAATATTTCTGACATTTACACCTTACTCCTGAATATTTATCGCATAAGCTCTTTCGCTGTATTGATCATTCAGAAGTACATCTCAAAGAAACCAGCATTTGATCTTCTTTTATCTGGACAGAAAAATAGTTCAGAATTTTTACAAAGTTGTTTATGGATAATGATTCCCCTGACATGTTATCCAATTGAACAAACAGCATTGTTTTAGTTTATTTTCGAGAACATCTTCTATAACTACCGTTTTTATTTCGATATATTTCTATAATTTTGTAATAAGAATCCCGGAGGAATTGTTTAATGTTTGATAATACTTGCGCGCCTGAAACCCAAAATAAAGCAAAACTGTATTTATTTGAAAATGCACGTTTTAGATATTTTTAACGTTTTACCGGGTGACTTATGCTCAACCGTGTAAGTATTATTAAAAATGTGTGACCGTGTATAAAATACTTTCCGCTTTTTATTAATCATTAATAACTTCACTCCAAAAAGAGAAATTTAGTAGGACTTACGCACTTGAGGAACAAAATAAATAATAGCAAAGATTGTGGATTAAAGTCACGTATTAAACCGTTTACGGCCTGATGCTATTGATTTTTCAGTTAAACTGCGTAAGTCCGAATTTAGGAAAGGAAGTTTAATCAAAAAGGCTTTAATTAGCCTTTGAAGAGTTTTAACCTCTGGTTTCAGTTCAAGTATATAAAAGTAGAATTTAAGCCAACCAGTCACTAAGACAACCAGTCACGGAAAAAATGTAAAGTGGTATAGTTTCAGATTAATTCATACTCAGATAATTGAAGATTTATATATGAAAAAACATAAATAACGCGTCATCAAAAAGAATACTTGGATTTAAACGCTTCTATCTCATAGAGGAGTGTATTGAGAATATATTTTATGGTTTACAGTGGAGTAAAACACCTTAAATCTGATTTCTTATTCTTTATTCAGCACCCTTCCCCTGTCTGTTTTACTCCGCAGGCAGGGGGCAAAAGAGATTCTGGTGCTTTCAACAATCTAGGAGGCGATTTAGATCGTGTCTATTCAGAGAGACACTTAGTTATGCTACTCGTGTCTGTTTGGTAGAGACACTTAATTATACTACAAACCAATATTTAATACTTTTGATTTCTTTTTTGCTACTTTATATTACATATTATAATTATTATTTTACTTAAGCTGAGGAAAATTCTTTACGGAATTATTTCCAAATAATTTTAGATGAACTTTTGATAATATGCGGTTGACAGAAAATTGCGTGACCGGAAATTTATCAACCTGTAACAAGTTTCTGGAAATATTCAAAGAGCATAGATATGCCCTGCTTGTCAAGTTCAGGTCGTCTGTGCAGGCTGTGTGAAAAATGCAGTGTGAAAACGGAGATCTTCCTCCATTCAAATCTGACAGTATCATCCCGTTAACTGTCTAAAACGTGACTTTAATCCACAGTCTCTGACGTAATTGATTCTGGTTCTCAAGTGCATAAGTCCTAAATATTTAGAACTCGGACAAAAAAGTTTTTAAACATTATTTTCTTCAATAGATAAGGGTGTTGTACAATTGACAGATTCTAAAACTAATATTCAATGTAGCAAAAATAGTTCTAAATTTCTTTTTTTAAACAAAAAGACTATTATCAGGCTTTATATCGTTATAGTCTGGTTTACAATTGCGCAAATCTTATTGATTATGACTGAGATGGCATCTTATGAAGACATTAAGTATTTCTTCTGGATAGAATCAGTCTTAGTGCCATTATTTTTTGTGCTGTATATAAAGGGAGTACCAGATCAACTATCCAGAGAACAAGAAAAAGAACAGAAAAAGGCAATCTTTGTGCTTGTCTTTTCTTTCGCATGTATGGTAATGGTGCTTTTTATGGCTATGTTAAATGGATAATAAAACTTGTTCAAATGATGGCAGCTGCGTACTTAATTCTTCAAATTAAGATGCCTGCCATTAAGTGGCTCTGTTAATTTCCATTAAATACATAAGTTGTGCCTACAGTATTGAGCAGGAACTGTTCTGGCATTGCTTTTTCAAGCCTGTTTATGGCTGTCCAGCCTGTACAGTGCATGGGTACGACATGATCAGGTTTTATCCTTCGCATCTCATCAATTGTAGGCTGAATTATCGGGTCAAAAGTCCTGCCTGTCAGATGAAAACCTCCGAGCACTGCATGAACCTTATCCATTCCTGCAAGTTTTTTTGCGTATTCAACTGTATTGATAATTCCGGCATGTGCGCAGCCGCTGATTACCACAAGCCCCTTGCCCTTAAGTTTTATCATAAGTCCCTGATCGTCCCGGAAAGGGTCAGTTATCCATTTACCATTGATTTTTGCTTCAGCCCACGAAAACCCTTTTTCAAAAGCTGTTGTGCGTTCAACTTCTCCGGTTGTATAAATAAGGTCGTCTGCAACCGAGACAGGTTTTTCAGATTTTATTAAACTGACTCCTGATGCTTTCAGGGTGCTTTCATCAAGCGAAGGCACTGTGACCGGGCTCCCGATTGCGGGAACATTGAGACGCCTTTCAAGAAAGACATCGGGATGAAGAAAAAGCGGAATTTTAGTCTTTCCCTTTTCATTTAGAAACTTTAGGAGTTCATCGAGCCCGAAAAAATGGTCCGGATGTCCGTGACTGAGAATAATGGCTTCAATCTCGCTCAGGTCGGCTTTCAAAAACCTTGCGTTACTAAAAAGGCAGGCTGGAGTTACTGCCGCATCCATCAGCAAGGTATGTTTCTCATCCCCGGCAAAGACTTTAATTAAACACGAAAACCCGTGTTCTGCAAGAAGTGTATGAGGAATAGGTAAATGCGGCCTTTTGCATATGTCAGTACTTTCTACCAGCATATCCGTATAATTATCTACCAGGATTGTTACTTCCAGCCGGTCAGCTTCCCGTATATTCAGCTTGTTCATATCGGTGTTATTCATATTAAACATCAGTAACTTTTAGTTTCTCTAACCGTTTTTGTAATACTACAGGATTTATACAGGGGATATAGGATTTATAGGGGAATATAAAATTTATAGAGAGAATACAAAATTTATAGAGAAAATATAAAATTTATACATGTGAATGGATGGAAATCTACTCATCTATATGTTCTTCTCCATACTCATTGTACTTTCCTTACAGCTATCGCTATCCAGTCCCCGCCTTTACTGTATAACTCTCCTGAGAGACTGTTCCATGCCTGTTCAACTTTAAACCCATTCTTTTCAAGAATCCAACTTATAATTTCAAGGGAATAGTCATGCAGCCATAGCCTGTAAACCTTTACAGTCTCATCTTCATCCACGATTATATACTGATTTAGCCAGGTGTCATTTTCCGGATAATCAAATCCTTCTTCCAGCACAAAGTGCCTGCCCGGTCTCCAGAACCCGCCTTCGGAGAAATACCACCTGTTTTTGAGTCCTTCCCGCACGCGTAGCTCTCTTGTGGACACATCAAAGATGAAAATTCCGTCGTCCTTAAGTGATCTGCGAACGAGGCTCAGGAGCATGTCGCGTTTATCATCGGAAAAGGTACAGATTTCCCCATAGACCTGAAGAACGGCATCAAAACTCCCTTCATAATCTATATTGAAAAAGTCTGCACAGATATAATCGATATCATGCCCATCTCTATCAGCCTGAGCCCGCGCATAATCTATAGACCGTCTGGAAAGGTCGATGCCGGTTACTTTCATTCCTTCAAAACACAGCCTGCTGCTGTACAGCCCTGGCCCGCAGCCAAGATCAAGTACCCGATCTCCGGTTTTCAGGAATCCTGAGGTTATGAGATGGCAAACTGTTTTTTCGATCTCAGCATTTTTTCGACTAGCTCCGTCATGGGTCTGGTTAAGATGAGCTTCGAGCATGCTTTTCGAGATGTATGGATCGTCCCAGAAACGAGGCTCGCCGGGTTCGAAAAGAGGGGGTTTTAAAGGTTGAGAGAAAATAGAGAAAAGCTTATGGGGCATTTAAATAAATTATTTGAGGTTCTTATATATAAAGTAAATAGGACTTACGCAGTTGAACTGAAGAATCAACATTGTGTTATTCGATCAAACGAACATCACAAAACAGAGAGCATGACCTACAATTCCTAATATATGTCTTTCTATTGGAACACTGCCTGCCTTCAATTCTACCATGAAAAGCTTCATTTCTGTTATATTTTTAGCAAGCATAAAAGCAAAGGTCTTAATCTCAATAGTTTACCATTGATCCATCGATTGTTTACCATTAGCTATCGATTAAGGAATTTTCTTTCCTAAAAGCTATTGATTTTGCATTAGAAGCCGACCTTAAATTCTGGCCTATATACATGAAATCGATATTCTGTTCCAGCCCATAACGGATTGAAATTTTTGATAAGTGTTGTGGAAATTGACGCAATTTGTCACGATTCCTCATTTAATCGATGATCAAATGAATAAAAATTAAAATGGGTATTATCCAATTGTACAAATCAAAATGGTGTACTTGACGGGTGGGTTAAAAACCGCTCGCCCCCAAATTAGCGGCATCTTTTACTCCTTTTTTTACAGAGGGAGAAGAGAATTATTTCTTTTTCTCTCTTCCTATAGTTATGCTTTTGTCAGGCTCGCCGGTTTTTACTCTTTATTTGCTCGTAAGTTCTTCCTGCTAATTTTTCTTCTTTTCTCTTTTTCCTGACTCAGACTTTCCTTTATAATCTCACTTGTTGGCTTTTTTCTTGTCCACACACTTTTCTTCACTTTCGGCTTTTCTTCTTCCGTTATTTCTTCTTCGTCTTCATCGAGAGCTATTCCGAGCTTAGAATTTACGGAAAACAGGGCTTTTTTAGCCTCGATATGGTCTGGATTGAGCCGGAGGGCCCTTTCAAGAGCTCCGAGAGCTTCTTCATTTTTATTAAGGCCGGAAAGGGACATGCCTTTGCAGTACCAGGCATCGGAAGAATCAGGTTTGATTGAAATCGCTTTACTGCAGGCTGCAAGAGCTCTTTTGAATTTGCCGAGTTTGAGGTGGACAAGGCCTTTCCCTATCCAGGTCTTTGCATTATCAGGATTTATTTTGAGGGCAGCGTCATAAGCTATCATGGCTTCCACAGGCCTGTCCAGGTTGTATAGAGCAAAACCTTTACCCACAAGGGTTCTTGGAAGGTTCGGGTTAAGGTTAAGCGCTGCGTCATAAGCTTCTATAGCTTCTTCATATCGGCCCAGATCCGTAAGCACATAACCTTTTGCATGCCATGCTCCTGCAAGCTTCGGGTTTGCAGAAAGAGCTTTTTCAGAATCCGCAAGAGCTTTTTCGTGCTTCTTTAGCCTGCAAAGTACTGAAGTTTTTAGATTCCAGGATTTATCGCTGTCAGGTTTTATTTCGAGTAACCTGTCAAAGACCTGTAACGCATCTCCTTCCCTGTTGAGCTGCAGGAGCACAAAAGCTTTTTCGTAAAGGTAGTGAGGGTTTTCGGGCTCGATTTCAAGAGCTTTTTTAATCGCCTTTAAGGAGTCGCTATACCTTCTGTGCTTTAGAAACACTGCTGCCTTGCCAGCCCAGGCCGCGGCATCTTCAGGGTTTACCTCAAGGGTCTTTTCGTGTGCTTCCAGGGCTTTGTTCAGGCGGTCATAAGCTGTCACAGTGGTTCTATCGGTTCTGCCTGTTCTCTTGCCTGTTTTGCCGGTTCCACCCGTTCTACCACTTTTACCTGTTTTGCCTGTCCCATCTGTTTTGCCTGTTTTGTTTGTTCTGCCCGGTTTTCCTGTTCGTCTGCTTCTATTTTCTTTAAAATCGTTTGCCATAATATCAGTTCCATATGATTCGGTCTAGAGTGATGATACGGTTTAGAGTGATGATTCGATTTAGAGTGATGATTCGGTTTAGAGTGATGATTCGGTTTAGAGTGATGATTCTTTGCAAAGGGAAGTCAGTAGAATCCTGTACACTCCCCACCTCTCCTTATGAGTAGTAAATTTTTCGGGAAATTTTATTCCAAACTCCGTTTTCTTATTTCAAGCTGATCCTGTTAATATTAAATTCAGGGTAATAGATTGTCTTGCAGAAAGGAAGAACTCACCCTTGAGCGCAAATTTATCTATTCAAGCTAGCTCAAAACTACATTTGATTCTACAAGTAAGATAATATGCTATGCTTCAAGGCAAATACATGTCTGAATTTCAGAATTATTTTAGATCTGAATGTAAAGTCAACAATTCCAATATATCCAATTGTAGAAATGGGTAGAATTTTGAGACAACCTGCAAAAAGATGTTTTGGATTCCGAAGACATTGCAAAGTTATACGGGGTAAGATGAGACATAAAACTTCTTTTCAAAGAATTAAAAAGTGAATATAACCTTGATGTTCCTCATACAAAAAATGTGCACATAATTGAATTTCTAATATGGACTCCTATATTAACGTTAATCGCTATCAAAAGAATATATTCTTTTGTAAGGAACTCAATACAGGATCATAAAAAGGGATTATAGAACAATAGTGACTTAATCTCTTTGAATCCCGGCTCATCAGACTAAACTATTTCTTGACAAAGCACAATCAGAAATAAAAAACATTGAAACAGTTAAGTCTGCAGGCGATAAACAAAAAAATTGATGTAACCACTTGAAGTTTCAGTATTATTCTTAACTCATTTTTACCTGAGATTTTCAAGCGGTAATGTATTGCTCGTCAAGTAGCGTAAAATTTTCTTCATCTAATTTTGCGTTATGAAGAGTTTTTACTTTAGAGAGCTGGTCAAATGATAAGTTTTTCACATTATTTAGATTAGCTCCTTGAAGGTTTGCTTCATGAAGGTTAGCTTCTTGAAGGTTTGCTTCTTGAAGGTCGGACTTTTGAAGGTCAGCTACATAAAGATCAGCTTCCTGGAGGTCAGCCCCGCGCAGGTCGGCTCCATAAAGACTAGCTCCCTGGAAGTTAGTTCCTTGAAGATTAGCTCCTTGAAGATTAGCCAGATGGAGATTGGATAGCTGGAGGTTTGCTCCTTGCAGGTTAGCCCCCTTAAGGTTTGCCCTTGTAAGGTTAACCCCTTGAAGATTAGCTCCTTGAAGATTAGCTCCTTGAAGATTAGTGCCTACACCCTCTAAAAGGTAAGAATTTGAGAGATCGGCTCCTTGCATGTTTGCATCCTGGAGGTTTGTCTCCTGGAAGTTAGCCCCGCGCAGGTCAGCCCCGCGCAGGTCAGCTCTACAAAGGTTAGCCCCTTGAAAATCAGCCTGTGTAAGGTTAGCTTTTATGAGATAAGCTTCCTGAAGGTTAGCTTCTTGAAAGTTAGCCCATATAAGGTTCTTTTTTTCAAGATGAGCACCTGGAAGGTTAACTCCTCTATAGTTTTTTCTCTCTATAATGTTCATATGTAATAATTGGTGTTCCATAAAAATAAATATTACTATTCTAGGAAGATACCATCCGTTCTCCGAGGTTCATTCATCCGGAGTGGAGTTTACAGACTAACTGTTCAAAAAAAGGGAAATCTGGCTCTTCGTTATTCCCTATGGATAAGATGGTTTCAATTCAAGACCACGTTGGTTTTTATGAGAATATAATGAGGATATCCACACAAAACAACGAAGAGCCTTTGTCCAGAGTCAGGCCTTCTGCAGGCTTTAATTCGATCTTTCTGCAGATTTATAATTCAATATCTGCAGGCTTTAATTCGATCTTTCTGCAGGTTTATAATTCAATCTGCTTTTCAACGCCTCCGATTATTACTTTAAAACTGCCTGCCGGTATAGACTTAGTATTATATTCATAGTTGAGATTTCCTTCTGAATCTACTTCCACCTCTTGCACAGCTGTGATCTTGAGTTTGACAGTAGAACCACTTGCCTTTCCATCGATCCTGATATTATATGTCCCTGGAGGAACACCCGTCTGGGAAACAGTAGCAATACCGTTTTGTGCCTTTGCGCTTTTTGTTAACCACAGGATAATCTTTGCTCTCACATTAAGTTCATCAGCTCCTGTTGCCTGCACCGTAAAACTGTTGTCGAACCCGGAGGGGATTATTATATTTTCAAGCATGTACTCGTATTTTCCATCCTGTACCGTCACATCTTTTTCGAAGGACACCTGAACCTTCGCAGTATCTCCCACAAAGCCGGTTCCTTTTATCTCTATTACATCTCCAGCGGAATTCTCAGGAGTAAGTTCCCAACTGCCAGCTCCATCTGCTCCAGAAGACAGGTTTGAATTGTTGTAATCGATACGAATTGGGCCCGCAAAAGAATTGAAAATCAGATCATTATTTTCCAGGTACTCCAGCAATGCATATGCCCCGTTTCCAAAATTCGCATCGCCAAAAATCGTTTGATGGACAGTTTCACCGGTATCCCAGTCAAGTCCGAGCACTTCCCAGCCATCTGGCAACCTGTAGCCATTGATGAGGGCCATATTACCCGACTGGCTGTAAATCGGAACCATGCTTGTCGACGAAACATCTGATCTTGCCCATACTGAAGACCATTCATTTGTTGAGGTGTTCCATTGGAAGCGCTCGGCACCATATGCAGTATCATATGCCGGGCCCATGAGCGAGACCTGAAGAATCTTGTTCTGGCCTAAAAGGTCAGAGCTGACATTTTCCGGGATGTTATTCACAACAAAGGCTCCGTATCCAGATACGACTACGGACTGTTCCGTCTGTATCCATTCGGGAAGGGTTGTAAAATTGCAAGTTACCGGAATCTGCCCTGCGATACGTTCGGATCCCTCAGGGATTTCGTCGCGCCAGAATGCCACCAGGTTCATCTGTTTGGCACCATCGGTTATGACCACCAGCTTATCCTCATCGTCGCCGAATCCCATGAGCGTTGGAGTGGACCCTGTGCCATTGCCTACCTTGATCATGGGAGGTTGTTCCGAATTGGTATATGGGCTTGACCATGCACCATCAGCTTCATTGTCGGAAAGATTCTTGCCGTTCCAGACAAGCTTGTGCATAACACTATCGCTTGCCAGATATATGCCATTGTTTTCATCTACAGCAACTGAGTTGCTAACGTACTCACCACTCCCAAGCTTGTAAAAAGATGTAGAAGTTGTGTTGAGGTCGCGATTGATAACTGCCACTCCATTGCTAAAAGTGATAATAAGGTAGCCGTCGTATGTCATGGAAAGGCCAAATAATCTTGCGTACGGCGGGTGGTCGTCGCCCTGGATCGCAGTGACTACATCTTCTAGCATGTAGAGTTTCTTTATGCCTGCGGACGGGTTGTTCGGATCACTTAATGCAAACGCGTAGAGGTTATCCCCATAATTTGTATACAGCACATTTTCGTTATCGACCACCGAGTACAGCCCATTCCCAAAGCGGTCTGCGTAATTTTCACCGAAAAGGCTTTTCAAGGAACTATTCATCGAGCTTGTGTTCATTCCCACCGCAGACGACTCGCCAAAGGTACTGAAATTTTCATCCGGAACAGCCGGAGATGAGTTGTTTGACGCATCTGCAAGTGCCTCATATTTTGCCACCGCAGTCCAATTGTTGTCGGTCGCATTAACGTAGCTTACGCGATCGCTTCCAACTGCCCACATGTAATTCTTATTAGTGGATGCAAGAGTTATGATGTTTATCGGGCCGCCAGAGACAGTTGGTTGAGTCGTTGGGTCTACAGTGAAGTTACCGCGAGGAGGCCCGTAGGGTGTAGAGTCGCTCTGCGAAGAGTCAAAATGTGTGATGGCATAAAGTGAAGATGCCAGGTAGGGATTAACAGCGGGTCCGTTGACCACATCGGATGTGTTATTTGCGGATTCCTCGGCATCGGCGTTTGGAATGATGCCAAAAAGCACGATAGCGCACACCGAGATTGCAATCGTTAATACTAATCTTTGATTTGATTTCAGAGGATTTTCTATAGTCTTCATGAACCGCACCTTTTGATTTATTTATATTTGTATAAAGTTTATGTGCTTGAAGTATAAAATGTATCTTATTCAAGTTGTATAATAAAAAATAAATTTTTCATATATGATGAAAATTTAAAAATGTGGTCAAGTTTGAAAAACAGAATCTTAAGACATATTTTACTTTAATGTGAATTTCAACTATGATGTTTCATGTACTTGATTTTATACATCGAGTGCGTAAGTCTTTGGAATTAAGTACTATTTTTAAGGTCATTGTGTACATGAGTTTCGGAATAGTTTATGATCTTTCTATAAAGTTTACCTTATCAAGTATCCAATCCAGTTTCCACAGATATACACAGGTATGCGATCTATTTTCCCGATCTGTCAGTAATTCAAAAATGTACTTCCCGTTTATGTGCTCCCGGTTAAGGCAAAAACCTTTCCTGACAGCTTTCCTGACAGTGAATTTTTAGTTACAGGTCTCAGTATACGGTTGTAAGTTTAACAAAAAATATAGAATTTAATATTTTGAAGATGGTGTGGACATAAATATGGAAAAGGATTGCATGAGACGAAAAGAGTTCCACAGCCGATGATCTATGAAAAAGAATGCATTGCTTTTGAAGAATAGAGAATACAGGCAAAAGACAGGAAAAAATAGTAAAAAACAGGAAAAGACAGGAAAAAATAGTAAAAAACAGGAAAAGACGGGAAAAACAGTAAAAAACAGGAAAAAATAGTAAAAAACAGGAAAAGACGGGAAAAACAGTAAAAAACAGGAAAAAATAGTAAAAAACAGGAAAAGACGGGAAAAAATAAGTTAGCGGGCCCGCCGCGATTCGAACACGAGTCAATGGGTATCTTCGTAATTATCTTACTTCGAAGCCCATTAGGATATCCTGGCTACCCTACGAGCCCTTGGTGCAGCACTATTGATAGAAGCTATCCATATTAAACTTTTCTCTCAAAATTAAGGCTGCAGGGAATATAGGTAGAGAGAATTAGGCAAGGATCAGGATTTTATATCTCTCAAACGATTTTGAATTTTAAACATCATTTATGGGAAAAGATATTTCTGAAAATTCAGTACAAAATGTTCAAATTAGATAAGGATGGCAGAGGAATAAATAAAAATATATAGTAAGTGATACAGAATTAGCAGTACAAACTGGGTCAAAAAAATAAAGTAGATGATTTTCGTGAAAGACTATTTTCATGAAATTACTGTAAAACTAATGAAAAATAGTAAACCTTTATTCATTTATAAACAGCTTCTAAATCTCAGAGTAATTTAGAGACTGTTCTAAGCCTTCAAGTTAAGAATCTTATATATATTCACAGTCCGGGAAGCTATAAGGGTAAAGTACAGAAAAAGTGAGGATTTGCAAAAATGGAAAGGGTTTCAACAGGCATAGAGGAGCTGGACAGGAAGCTGAGTGGGGGTTATCCTGCAAATAAAGTAACCCTTATAACCGGTATAGCAGGAAGCGGGAAAACAATCTTTGGAATCCATTTTATTTATAAAAATTGTCTTGAAGGCAAAAAATGTATGATTATCGCAACTGAGGAAAGTCCTGAGGATATTCTTTATCAGGCAAGCCTGCTGGGGCGCGACCTCACATCGTACTATGAGAGTGGACAGCTTATTATACAAAATATCTTTGAAAGCCGTTCGGAAATAATAGGACAGACCAGATACGGTTTTAAGCCTGAAAGCCTGAACCTCGAAATCCCGAATCTGATAGAATTAATACATGAAGGAACGGAATGCCTCGTTATAGATAATATAGGTACCTTTGCTCTCAGGATTTCCATAAAAAAGCTCAGAGACCAGTTTGACGCGCTAAACTACATGGTAAGGAAGAAAGGCTGTACAGCTCTTTTAATCATGGATGAATCCGCACACAACATGACCTACCAGCTTGCTGAATATTCGGTTTATGGGTCTATTCACCTTTTAGTAAGGGAAAATTCTTATCTTGGAAAAATGGAGCGCTACCTGAGCATACCAAAGATGCGCAGTACCCCTATTTCCCCTGAAATGTCTATTTTTGAAATTACATCTGAAGGGATTGTAGTTCGTGAGTCTAGGGGATGAAACCTTGCAGAATGAAGATAGCAAACCTAAAATCCTGATTGTCGATGATGTGCTTGAGAACATAGAGCTTATAGAGGCCTACCTTTCGGTGGAGCCATATGATCTTATTACTGCCAACAGTGGAAAGGAAGCTATCCAGAAATTAAAGGAAGAAAAGCTCGATATGATCTTGCTGGATATCATGATGCCTGAAATAAGCGGCTATGAGGTATGCAAAATTATCAAAAAAGACCCCGAAACTCAATTCATTCCGGTTTTGATGCTCACAGCTCTTTCTGAAATTGAAGACCGAATAAAAGGGATTGAAGCCGGAGCTGATGATTTCCTGACGAAACCTATAAACAGGCTTGAGCTTAAGACCCGGGTGAAATCCTTACTCCGGGTAAAATGCATGCATGACCGGCTGGTAGCTGACCGTAACAGCCTTGAGGTAAAAAACCGGGTACAGGGTATTCTTACTGCAATTATTCCCACTCTTCTAAGGGTTATTTCTAATGAGGAAAAAAAGGTCATAATTAACCAGATGACAGGCATGGTCGAAAAAATGCTGTTCGACACATATCACCTTGAGAACAGGGAAATGGACTTCGCCTATGCAGGCGAGGTCTGTGCCGAGATAATGAATCAGCTGGGTGGAAGCTTTTCCTCTGAAAAAGGTGAAAAAGAAAGTTCATGGATAGTAAGAGGAACAAAGTGCCCCTGGAAAGGAGAAGAAGCCCGTAAAAATCCTATTTTATGCACCTTGACACGGAAAATTTTTTCGGACATAACTTTGAAAGTGGACTCTGATTTCAGTGTAGAGGCGCTGAAGACTATAGGGAACAGGAACGATTGCTGTGAATTCCTTATAAAGGTAGTGTGAAATTTCGTTTTTCTGAAATCAGTTTTTTACTAAATTTCATGTTCAGCAAATGGCCATAGCCCGAAAGTTGCCATTTCATATTTTCAGTATTTAGATTTTCTACCTTGACTCCGACTTTTTGTAGGGAATATATTGAGATCAATATTTTTTTCATGAGTTTTTTTCAGTCTTTATGACTTTTCTTTCAAAAAAATGCGATTTTGACCATGATCTACAATAAATAAAAATAGCCTGTGATATCTTTATAGCTTGTAATATCTTTATAGCTTGTGAGATCTTATAAAATTATGTTTGTATTGACTATTTTTCATATTCCAATTAAACGTATCCTGGAAACGTTCCTGATTCGGAAGAATTTTCAGGCATTGTAGACAAAATCATAAATCTGCTGACTGAATTAAATATCTGTTCTGAAAATATTTCGTTCTTTCCTTTTGTCATCCTTCTTTTCTGGTTATGACTTTTTGTTTTACTAATCTTAACAACACATGAACCTCAAAAATTTTATATAGTCTTGGACCTGATTCTGTAGTACAAAATTACGGGGGTAATGGTTAATTGAATAAGTTACGTCAGGCAGATCCCGAAGTCAGGGAGGATTTGCAGGGAAGAATCGAGGTTTTCGATCAGAGCATAAGAAGTTTTGAAAAACGACTCCGGGCAGTCGAGAGACGCCTTTCTATGGGAGCTTCTCCTGAACTGCAAACTGGCAGAGTTTTCTCAGGAAATTTTACAGGACTTTATCCGGAGGAAAATGCAGGAAGCGTCGCTGCACACTCCTCAATTTATCCACAGGTGCCATCGGTTTCTCCTGAAGCTTCTATTCACGGAAATTCTTTTTTTTCGGATTTAGTCCCTTCAGTTTCGGAAGGAAATATTTCAAATTTTGAATTCAGTGCAGTACTTCCTTCGAGCGAGCCTTCGAATTTTTCTACATTTTCCGGGGAAAATTCCTCCGAAATGTCCGGAGCCAATTATAAAATCAAGAGCATAAATGAGGTTTTTTCAAGCCTATCCGAAAGTCTCCGTTCCCTTCATGCTGCTCTATCCGAGCTTTCGAATTTTACTTATAACAACCTCAAACCCGAAATCGAAAAACTGGATATGGAGTTCCGTAATCTCAAGGTTCAGCAAGATGAAAAAAGTGAGTATATAAAGGAACTTGAGTCCCGTGTAGAAATCCTTGAAAACCAGAACAGGTTTACCCTCGGCTCTATGAAAATTCCTTTTGAGATTTCAGGAATTGCCGGGTCTTCAGCACTTTTCCTTACCGGCTTCCTTGTCTGGTCAGGCAGGTGGGATGTCATAAAATCTCCTTATTTCTCTGCTGGGCTTGCCGTACTGATGGCAGGAGCCGTTTTCATGAAGTTTTACACGGCCAACCGCAGGAAGAAAGTACTGACAGACAAGTTATGAAAAACAGACAAGTTATGATATAGGCTCTACTGTAAAAATATACTTCAATATTTACTTCAATATTTACCTCATTTTTGAGAGAAACCAGAAGGAGACCCAGAGAGAAGATCCAGAGAGAAGACCTAGAGAGAAGACCAAAAAATATATCGTTCCCAATTATTTGGTTGATTGTATTTCCAGAGTACCTTAATACTGTTCCCAGCTTTGTATCCCGTTTTTGTGAAGTTAAGCGTATCTTAACCCTGTGAACCAGAAAATAATGAAACTATTCATTCCTGGTAAGACCGCATCAATAACTTCCTTTATTCAGATTTAACTGGTAAATTTCAGTGATTTTGTCGTCTTTAATTAGTACCAAATGATTATACTTTTTCTTTTTTCATCATTAGTTACCTGGCATATCTATTACTTCAAAATCAATAGAATCTGACTAATTTTAGATGATTTTTAGATGATTAATAGTTACCAAAAAGATATAAATACTATATTACCTACCGATATATCACTTGCCGATATATCGGGGTGCGAACTATGGAAGAAAGCATCGAGAATAATAAAATGTGTACAGAAATCAGGCGGGCTTTTCTCAAGTATATCGTGCTGAAAATTATTAAAGAGAAACCTACTCATGGTTATGACATCATCAAGACGGTCGAGCTCCGCTCAAACGGGCGATGGACTCCGAGCGCAGGCTCGATCTACCCAATCCTGGAGAAACTTGAATCAAAAGGATTCATCCAGAGCGAGGGGATAGAACGCAGAAAAGTATACACGATCACTCCCAAGGGAGTGAAAGGACTGGACCGCATGACACAGGAAAAACTGGAGCTCCTGAACGAAATGTCCCGGATCGTCAACAATGTGATTGAAGGTGACGATAACAGTGATGCAAAAGGGGAGGGCGACGATACCCAGGATGTTATGCAGCAGTCTAAGGCGGCGCAAGACTGTGATTTCCAGAATCAAGAAGATGATAACAATAAAAACGGAAGGTAATAAATTGAGTGAAAATCACAATGGGAAAAGTATTGCATACAAATGGGTTGCACTGTTTAATGTGACCCTTGCATCACTGATGGGCTCTATTAACGGCAGCATTATCCTGATCTCCCTTCCCGCAATATTCAAGGGAATCCATATGAACCCAATGGCTCCGGGTGCATTCCAGTACTTGCTGTGGCTCCTGATGGGTTTTGGCCTGGTAACGGCTACACTGCTCCTCACTATTGGCCGGCTGGCAGACATGTATGGTCGGGTAAAATTGTTCCGGCTTGGATTCCTTATATTCGCTATCGGTTCAACCCTGCTCTATTTAACGCCTGACACAGGCAATGCTGGTGCTCTTGAGCTAGTTATTTTCAGGCTTATACAGGCTGTAGGCAGTGCATTCACTATAGCAAACGGCTCAGCAATTATTACAGATGCATTTCCGGTCAGCGAGAGGGGAAAGGCACTCGGCATAAATATGGTTGCCTTCATGTCCGGCCAGTTCATTGGCTTGCTGCTCGGTGGTGTACTGGCGACATACAACTGGCGCTATGTGTTCCTGGTCAACATTCCCTTTGCGGTTCTTGGAACAGTGTGGTCCTACTGGAAGATGAAAGATATTTCATTCCGGGCATCCAGAACCAGCCTCGATATTGTGGGAAACTTACTTTTTGTCGGTGGGCTGACCTCGCTTCTGATCGGTGTCACTTATGCCCTGATGCCTTACGAGCATGATGGTATAACCGATGCAATGGGCTGGAACAACCCCTGGGTAATGGCAGCGTTAGGTGTCGGGATCTTATTGCTGATCGCTTTCCCGTTTGTCGAGAGCAAGGTGAAAAACCCTATGTTCAAGCTGGAGTTCTTCAAGATCAGGGCTTTTGCCTACGGGTGTCTCGCCAGTTTTACTGCAGCTATTGCACGAGGTGGTGCAATGTTCATGCTTATTCTTCTGCTGCAAGGGATCTGGCTGCCACTTCATGGTTACAGCTTTGAGGACACGCCGTTATGGGCAGGTATCTATATGTTACCCATGACTCTCGGCTTTATGGTCATGGGCCCGATTTCCGGGATCCTCTCGGATAAGTATGGTCCTCGATGGATCGCCACTACAGGGATGGCTATCGTTACATTTGTCTTCGTCGGGCTCTCGCTACTTCCTTATAACTTCGACTACTGGGAACTGGGAATACTGATTTTCTTCATGGGCATTGGTAACGGTATGTTTGCCTCTCCTAACAGTTCATCGATAATGAATTCTGTGCCGCCTCAGAACCGGGGTGTCGCATCGGGCATGTTGTCCACGCTAGCGAACTCAGCCAGTACCCTGAGCATGTCCGTATTCTTCACCGTTGTGATTGTGGGAATTCAGGAAGCTTTCCCTGGTGCAGTTAAGGCTTCGTTAGCCAGCTTTGGGTCTGAACAGATTATCCCTGCTGTGCAACAGCTCGCCAGTTATCTAGCCAGTATGTCACCGACCAACGCTTTGTTCTCTGCTTTCCTGGGCTACAACCCTATGGATTCAGTTCTGAAATCTATGGATTCGAGTATTGTTAGCTCAATACCGCAACAAATCGTGACCACACTGACAAGTAACTACTGGTTCCCGCAGACATTACAGCAGGCATTCATGCCAGCACTGCGGATTTCGTTCATAATCGGAGCTATACTCTGTGGCATAGCTGCAGTGCTGTCGGCAATGAGGGGACAAAGGTATGTGTACGAGGCTCACAGTTCAGTTAATAATATTAACAAAGGTGATCTTGCAACAGTAGAGGAAACACATACCTAAATTTGGCATACCGGGCAGGAATTATCGCAACGTAATAAGAATGAAAAAACAGGAAGTACGGAGAATTGGAAGTACGGAGAAATGAAAGTACAGATAAATGATGCAGAAACAAGATCCAGTATTCTTTCTGCTTCAGATTCTTCCAGTATAAATATATCCAGAGCAATTCAGCTCCGAATCACCTTCAGAAAATAATCGCTGGTGAAATCTCTGTATCCTTCTCTCATTACTTTTATCTTAATATACCCTTCAGCTTTCCCGGAGGCAGTTCGGGATTCGAAATTTTCAATATTACATTTCCCTCGAGGTCGGTAACGCCTGAATAGGCTTTCTTCCTATCCGGACTCCAGGCAATCACATTTGCGTCCCCTATACCGCGATTCTCGCTGTCAAACACTTTTACAAGCAAGCTCAGGTTTGTTTCCGTATTACTGCCTCCCTCAGTGGACGGTAAGGAAAGTACACTCATATTTGCTGTAGCATACATAGGTTTTGGAGGAGTAGGGGCATTGCTAAGGGCCGAGAGAACTGCGCAAAATCCTATAAGACCCACAACAGTAAGAAGGGGCAAGGGACACCAGAAGAAGCGCAAAATTATTGTTGTGTATCCCGGGTAGAAAACATGAGATTATATCCAGCAGGTAACCTCCGAGAACTGAAAAAAAAGTAAGAGTTAGGAGACGTCTTCTACTCAGCCAACTGCCCAGAATTTGATTCAAACTATAGTAAAGATACACCAGAGATCGCAATTATAACTGTTTATAAATATTTTTAACATCTTTGGTAAAGAGATTGTTCTGGTCGCGTTCGTGAGTTATTGATTAATTATGAAACTAATTTTCTTACTAAAAATTCAGACAAGTTTTTCGAAAATACTTAATTCGAACATCTGAAAACTTCCTCAACCCCCGAATGCTCACGAAGTGGGCAGATATCGGGTGGCCACTGCAGAAAATAAGAAAAATTTGCATCGATACTATTGCGTTTACATGTTGGTACATATCAGAAGCAGCCCAAAGAGCTCAGTATGAACGGATACTCGGATATACGGGTTTATTGCAATTTTTAGGTTCTTCATCATTCCCTATGGATAAGATGATTTTCAATTCAAGACCCACTGGTTTTTATGAGGAAATTATGAGGATATCCACACAAAACAAAGAAGAACCAATTTTTATAACATATCACTTTTGACTTTTCGGATAGGCTCTAAATGAAAGTTGTGGGCTGGTGAAGATGTATAGTTTCGCCCTTGCTTGGAGAGGGGACAGGATGAATCAATAAGGCCTGCACACGTAGCGCAATTGTTACTTCTTCTTTCTTACATACATGACTGCCCCAAGCACTGCTGCAAGTACCCAGAAAGAGCTTATAAAGGGAGTACTTTTTAATTTAGTATCATTGGATTTTCCTGCCTGCTTACCTGCTGTTCCTGTATTTTCCGTTTTTCCATTATCAATGGTCTTATTTTCGGTTACATTCTCTTCCTGCTTGCTTGCTGTTTGTGTATTTTCTATAGTTTCAGTTTCGTTCGTCTTATTTCCGGCCTGACCTTCTCCTTGCCATTTACCCTGAGCTTTCAACTCCTCGATTACTGCATCCCTATCTGAAACAGGGTGTTTTCCTGGAACGCCGATACCAACACGGAAAAGTTGTTTATTGAGATCCACATCATTCAGCATCAAGAGAACTGACTCGTTCTGGATGAACTCAACTTCGACTTCGGTCTTTATATTAGTTCCCCTTTCGGATCTCACTTTTATAGTTTCTGTATGCAGGGGGTTATAAAGCCACTCGCTAACTGTAATTGTAGCAATTGTATGGTCACGAAACATATCAACCTTACTTACTGTACCAATAACTATACGGTCAGAGTTGTTTATCTGGTACGGGATTTCTAATGCTTCTGAAGCAAATGAAGCTACTGCTAGATTTAACGTCAAAAAAAGTAGAACGAATGTAAATAATAACATGGAAAATGAACTCAATCGTTTAGTCAAAATTCTCCCATTCCTTATTGTAAAAGATAAAAGGATTAATCTCATATTCAACTTATTAATCCTAAAAAATTGTGTAGTCTTCGAAGGCTACTTGAATAGTTAAATTACTTTTAGATTGTACTCAGTAGCTCTTCCTGACTAACAGTTTCATCAGGTCTTATAGCTTTTCCATCGTCAGTTAATGTGAATTTGCACCTGCATTGTTCCACGTATTTGTAGATGCAGTTAAAGCGCTTGACCAAGAACTCGGAATTGTTGAATCCTTCTGGATTCATTTATTTCACTCCTAGTTATTTTCCCCTAGGAGGCAGAATCAGACAAGCTTAAATATACGCAAAGCTAACATAATTACTGACTCTTAGGTATAAGTTATAGAGTTCGGGCGGTACCTGGGAAGCACTTCTGAACTTTACAAACTCTTTTTTATTAAATCCTTTATAAGTTTTCTGTGTAAATTATTAAACTGATTGTTTTTAGCATTCCTTTGAGTTAGTAAATGTTTTCTGATCTTTGATTGTTTGAGAGTTTGCACGGAAAGTTTATATAGTCCTACCTGCCGCGAGTATCCCCCAGATATCAATAAAAAAGAAAGGTATAATTATAGATATTAATTAAGATATATATTTATGAAATGACCCCCTAAGATAAAAATACATTTTACTATATTTCAATAAATTGAACAAAAATACGCCATAGATGACGAATTTTGAATAGGAACAAAATTTTTGAGTTTACTAATTTTTATTACTTTAAACAACAAATTTTGGGTCGTATATTAGTAGATGGTTGATATTTTGTGTTTGAGTGTTTTTGCTCAAGTTACATCTGTTTTCTAAGCTTACCTGCATACAGGAAATTAAGTGTACACAAAGCCGAAAATGAGAGCGAAACGCGAATTCGTGAGTACTAGAGGAAATATCAATTGATTATTAGGGATTATCAATCGTTTGGTAAAGATTCTTATTACTGGACCGATGACAGTGGTATTCACTTTCACTTTGGTCCAAAAGATAACGCTTTATTAGAGATGATGGGAGATTCATATGTAGGCCTAGTTTTTGCGGAGTTCTTGCAATTTTAGTTCCTGTAGTGAGTGGTTATTGGGAGTTTTTGCAACATTATTAATTGCGAAGATCTCTTTGGTGGAATATACAGAATCTAACTCTAATGGAAGCCTTGACGTTTTAGTAACCTACAAAACCTTACTAGTGAAGCTCCCATGTGCTATAATGACGTCTGGACTACAACCTATACCTGTGAAAATTGGATCACACACGTATAATTTGTATAAGTAATTGAATTGTATTTTATATAAACAAGGCAGATAATTATAAGATCAAATTGCATATTTTATAGACCCTTGAAAGCAGTATCTCCGAATAATATCTGGCTTTTGCATACGACAAGCTAATATTAATGACAAAAGTAGAATTGTTCCCATATTTTGTTGCGGGGTCACTATCAATAGCTCCCTGCTGCTCCATTGACCTACACCTCCACGTCACTGGTTCAATGGAGGTGGCCGCTTATTTACACATTTTTGTACCTTTTCAAGCATTCTTCATACATGTCTATCATGAATACCTTGAAACTCTCCTCTTCTTTATACAGGATAATCCATAGCAGTTGCAATACCTGTTCATAAGCGAAGTAGAAAAATCGAACATTTACATCTGTTGATTTGGATTTGATACGTGCCTCATCCTGAATTCTAAAACCAGTCTCAATTCTCCATCTTCTTTTATATGATGCAATAATATGGTCAAGATCAATTGTAGACTGATTAGTGGCGAATGCCCAATCATATGATTTGTCGCTTTGTTTATCGAATATTTGTTTCAGCAATGCCAGAGTGGTTTCACCTTTCAGAACCGTTTTATTTATGTTGAGCTTGAATTTGTATTGCATTGTTTTCTTTTCAGCTTCTTCCATTTGAGCAAGTTCTTTTCTAATTTTGGGGTTTTTTGGGACAAAAATCAGATATGGATACTTTGAATTGGAAAGTGTCAGCATGAGTTCTTTGCTGTAGAATCCCCTATCAAACAAAATTAGAGAAATCGATTTTACAATTGGTTCAATGACTGTAAGGCACCATGTCACAGTATATGCCATATTGTGCCCCATCCTAACCGGAACTGAAATAAGGGGAATTTTTTGTGGAATATCTGAACTGACAATTGAACATGTCAAGAATTTGAATTTCCCAGATATTCCATGTTCTCCAGTCCATCCATGTATCCAGAAACCTTGAGGGTCACCATAAAAATCTTCATCTGTATAATCAAAGGCTAATACAACTTCTTTTTCTTGAAGCCAAAACTTTGTTCCCAAGATTTTGACCGTTTCTAGATACTCCCAATAAATGTTTGAAACAGGCACTTTCTTTATTGCAAGATGTAAAGAGTCTGCTCGGTTTCCAACGGTTTCGACATAGGTGTTGGCAACTGAAGATTTGAGAAGATCTCGATTATAGTGGAAACCGGAAAGGAATTTGCTCTTTGGTTTTAATTCCAGAGAACGATCTATGAATGTATCCAACGTCTTTAGAGTGCGAAAATATCTGGCAGGATCTAAAGTCATATTATCACAAGATAAACCGTACGTCCAAGATACTCCTTGGGACAGTCGACCTTTGCACCGTTCCCGAATTTGGTTACTTTACGAATTAGGAATCCTTCAATGTTATCAATTTCAAGATGGTTTTGGAGTTCCAACTCAACTTGCTTCATAGTATATAATATGTATATACAAAAAGGATAAATAATTTGGCTAAATTAGGAGTTTCTGGAAAAATTAGAGCAGTGATTCGGAGATACTGGAAGTATCAAAAGAGAATTATACCTGGAAAGGGAAAAGCTTTTCCAAATTTCACAATCAGAGAAAAAAGAAAAGAAAAAACAGAAAGAAAAACTGAAAAATCGTACTCCCTTTTTCTTATCCTGTGCTTTTCTATTGCAAGTAATCTATAATATTGGCCGGCTTCTAATGTAAAATAAATAGCTTTCAGACAAGAAAATTCCTTAACCGATGACCAATTATATAATTGTATAATGTATAAATGGGCTTCAGGCTTCTGTTTTCGTTATAAAATTCAAATTTAGTTCTTGTGTTTATTGATTATTGACATATTTCATTTTACTCCAGGTTAATGCGTCAATGCAATGTGTTTTTTGCAATAAAATACAGTATTTTAGCAGAATCTATCAAATTAGAGCAGTATTCTGGATTTGAATTACCGTATTCTAAATTCTGCTTAACTAAAGGAACCTGTCCAAAAATGATTTTTAAAAAACGCACATGATATCCTTTGAGTAACATGCACAACCAATGAAAGTGCTTGCAGATAGCAGTATTTTCATGCAAATTATTAATCTCATACTTATTTTAAGTAGCTGTGAACATAGACATAAAAGAGGCAAAAAATGGCAATAACGGCAAAAATTGATAAACTGACAAAAACGACAAAAATGGCAAATACCCTTAAGGAGCTTAACAGGTCGGCAGAAGAAAACTGCAAAAAAGGCAGAATTTCCTTTAAGGTAGGGAAGTTCGAAGACGCACTTGCTGCCTATGGAGAAGCAGCTGATGCCTGGAAAGAAATGGCAGATATGCTTTTCGAAAAAGGAAAAGAGGCCCGAGGGAAAGAGTTTCTTGATAAAAACCTGGAGACCATATCATGTTACGGGATGGCTCTTTTCAAACTTGAAAGATATGAAGAAGCTCTGGAGATTGTTGATGCCGCCCTTGAACTTAAGCCTGAAAACCCTACCGAGTGGTCCAACCGGGGTTTCGTGCTCTCAGCTCTGGACCGGAACGAAGAAGCCCTTGACGCTTTCGAAAAAGCGCTTGCATTTGACCCGAAATCCCCCAAAATCCTGACTAGCCAGGGCATAGTATATTTCAGGATGGGGCTTCTAAAAAAAGCTATTGAGACTTTTGACAAAGCCCTGGCAATCGAACCCGGGAAAGCCTCGGACTGGGCTTGCAAGGTTCCCAGGTTCAGTTTCTTTTCCCGGAATGAAGCACCTATTATGAAGCCTGACAATGCTGAGACCTGGTACTGGAAAGGCAACGCACTTCTTGAGCTTGGAGAAAAGGAAAAAGCCCTTAATGCCTTCAGGAACGCTCTTGAACACGATTCCGAACACCTCAACTCTCTTCTTAGCGGAGGGGATTTGCTTTGCGAATTTGCTGAGTACGGTGAGGCTTTCAAGTGTTATATACGGGCCCTGAAACTCAGTCCTGGAAATGAAGCCGCTGAGAAAGGAAAAGAGTTTTGTGAAGAGAAAATTAATGAGTGATTATAAAAACACATTCAAGCTTAATTTCTGGCTCTTTGCTATCTCTATGGATAAAATGATTTTCAATTCAAGATCACATGGTTTTTATGAGAATATTATGAGGATAGCCACACAAAACAACGAAGAGCCATTTTTTATTTTTGGTTTGGGTATTTTCTAACTGAGCAGTTTTATCAACCCATTCCAAAACTCAGAATTTGCTTCTTATACCTTGTATATCGAGTAATCAACTAAATTCATGATTATGAAAAAAATTCTGAAAACTTCCCGCAATTAAGAATTTTGAGATAGGCTCGTTCATAAAAAAAAGGCCATAGACTGTATATTAAAGTTAGATTCATGCAAAAAAATAATATCAAATAAAACAGATTTCAATTTCCTAATTACTCAATTTTTGATGCTTGGCGCGATATTGGAAAGATATGCATATATTGTCAAATACTGAACTTTAACTATATCCAGATTAAAACCTTGTCTTCATGAGATGTCTTCGAATTGTTATTTGTAAACATAGCATTCTTGACTATGATCTACTTACTCCAAAATCAAATTATGAAGTGAAAACATGAATGTACTATATGATTACTCAATATTTCAACTTCAACGTTATGGAGGAATCTCCAGATATTTCTATGAGATGATAAGTTGTCTCTCTATGAAGAATGAAATCAATGTTAATTTATTTGAAGGTTTTCACATTAATGAGTATGAATTTCAGAAGAATAAAGAGAATTTTGGACGGTATCGCGGGTATAAAACGTTTCCTTTTCCAGGTAGCGGTTATTTATTCGACACATTGAACAGAATATGGTTTAATCACGTTTATGATGATTTTTCAAATTTAAATATTTTTCATCCAACTTATTACAGGGGAGATTTAAGCAGGTTTAAAAAATCACCCGTAGTATTAACAGTACACGACATGATTCATGAGTTATATAGTGACCAATATAGTAAAAATGATCCTGAAATGAAGTACAAAAAATTATCAATTAACTCTGCTGACGCAATAATCTGTGTTTCTATGAATACTAAAGAGGACTTACTCAAGTTTTATGATTTTCCTGAAGAAAATATCTGGGTAGTCTATCATGGAAGTTCTCTTAATAGATCTATGCTTCTTGATCCTGGAAAAATTGTCAATGAAGATTTTATGAAGAAACCCTACTTTTTATACGTAGGAAAGCGAGATGGATATAAAAACTTCTTAATGCTGCTGGATGTTTATGCAACTCGTTTTGCAGATGATTTTCATCTCGTTTGTTTTGGAGGAGGCAAATTTAATGAAACAGAACTGGGTATACTTAATAAATTCAAGCTTTCGAGTAAGGTTATTCAAGTAGATGGTTCTGATGAATTCCTGGCATCTTTGTATAAATATGCATTTTGTTTGATTTATCCTTCTTTATATGAAGGGTTTGGTATTCCTCCCCTTGAAGCTATGTCTTTAGGGTGCCCGGTAATTGCAAGCAATACCAGCTCAATTCCTGAGGTGGTTAGCGGAGGAGGAATATTATTCGATCCGTTTTCAAAGGATGATTTAATTCATTCAATAGATTCATTAATGAACCCAAATATAAGATCTCACTGGATATCAAAGGGATTTGAACAGGAAAAAAAATTCAGCTGGGATAGAACTACAAATGAAACACTCAACGTTTATGAATCTATAATATCCTAACATTTTAAATTAGAAGTTATTATGGGGCCTTCCAGTTATTTTCTAGGAAACGGATCTCCAATTAAGAAAAGTTATGTATGCAAATGATATGGCTGAAGCACATATATATTTGATAGAAAATTATAACTCTAATGAAATATAGGAGTTTATCAACACTGAGATGGGAAAATTTATTATAAAGTAATTAGCTGAACTGGCACAGCATAAAAAGGGAAAATTGTGTAAAATGCATCAAAGCCTGATGGAACTCCACGAAAACTTCTTGATGTCATAAAGCTTCACAGCCTGGGCTGGAAAGAGAGAATATATTTGAGGGAAGGAACTAAAAGTGTTTTCGATGAGTACCGGAAAACTTTGAAGGAACGGCCCTTTATTTGATAGTGGATGTGAAGAAAAAAAATGAAAATCTCAATAATAACTCCGTCTTTTAATTCTGAAGAATATATCCTGAACAACCTGAAAAGTGTTCATCTGGATCAAAAAGGTGATTTCTCAGTAGAACAGATCATTGTCGATGGAGGGAGTAAGGATAAGACTATTGATATTATCAACACTTTCAGGGACTCTCACAAAGCTGATATTAAGTTAATTGTCGGTAAAGACAAAAGCATGTATGATGCCATAAATAAAGGCATAAAAGCAATGTCTGGAGATATATGGGCTTGCTTAAACACTGACGATGAATATAACCCTGAAATATTCTCAGTAATTGTTGAGGAATTTAGAAAAAACAAGGATGTAGACGTTATATATGGTTATATTGATAACGTTGATGAAAACGGAAAGTTCCAATATACCTCATACTTACCTCAATTTGATCTGGATTTCCTCGTCTTAAGCCGTGGATGTCGGTGTATCAATCAACCTTCTACTTTTTTAAGAAAGACAGTTGTGGAGAGAGTTGGATACTTTGACCTTACCTACAGGTATGCATCAGATTATGATTATCTTATTAGAGTCGGAAATCAATGTAATGTTAAACGGCTAAACAGAAGTTTTACAAAATTTATGGTTCGTGGGTCTTCCCTGTCATCTGGAACAGGTTCAAAAACAACTCTTGAAAAAGAGGCAGAAACGATTTCTAAATTTTATATTGACAAATACGGGATTAAACCTAAAAATCTGTATATTCAATATTTGGGTTTTTGTTTAAATCACATAAGACCAAATAACTTACCTTATATCCTTAAAAAGCTCCCAAAAATAACTATCCTGGTTTTGACCCTAAAGATTTTTAAATATTAACTGAGCCTCGGGCCACAAAAAGGAAATATTAATGGCACTACAACCCGAAAAATCTCAACCAGAGTGGGAGATTGAATCGGGTGAGAGATTGAATCGAAAAAATAATGTTTTCATCTTTTTCCTTCACTATTCCATTTTTGTTTATTTGTAATTAGTCGTGCTGTTTAATCTGATTGTATTATCTGATTGTATTAGTGTAAGATCTGATTGTATTAGTGTAAGATCTGATTGTATTAGTGCAAGATCTGATTGTATTAGTGCAAGATCTGATTGTATTAGTGTAAGAATATACTACAGTCACGGTTTTTTGTATATATTTTTAAGCAACCTGAACCCAACGTTTGCTATAAAACAAGGCACCATATACATTGCTTGAATCCCAAAAATCCTGATTAAAAATACAACATGGTTTCGCATGTGATAATAATAAAATTTAAACTCATTTGACTGCCTTGACCCGCCTGTTTTTATTTTACGGTGCTCAGATGCGGCTTTTGGTTGAAAAAAGAATTTATAACCTGCTTTGCGCAGCCTGAAGTTCAGGTCGGTTTCTTCCCTGCTGTATGTGCCTTTGTATGCTTTTTCTTCGTAGCCGCCTATTTCTTCCAGGGCGCTCCTATTATACAAACAACACGCGTGACCCGTGACAGTTTCCTGAACTTCGTTAAAGTCCTCAGTATAATTATTATATACTTCGCCTGTCCACTTATTAAAAACAAAGGGCAATTTTTTTTCAGTAGCTTCTTTTTTATGAAGGTCGGCATTAATGTGTGAAATCGGGTTATCTTCAAGTAACCTTGGAACCACTGCTCCGACTTTAATTCCTGATGAAACAAGCGAATTGTACGTATTTACCAGGGTTTCAACACAGTCAGGAAAAAGAATTAAGTCATCTTCTATGAAGAAAATAAGGCTCCCTTTGGCTAAAGATAAACCAATATTCCGGTTGCTCGGAGTTCCGTGGTTGACTTCATTTATTTTAGCTTTAATACGCGGGTCGAGTTTTGTACATTCTCTAACAACAACAGGAGTTTCATCTTTAGAACCATCATCAGAAATAATTAACTCCCAATTATTATATGTCTGATTCAGTACTGAATTAACGCATCTTTTTATCAATTCAGACCTGTTATAAGTCGGTAAAATTATGGATACAAGCTGTTCTTTCATGGAAAACTTTCCGTTAGGTATTACTGATTAAAAGTTGACTCATAGACCTTTATTATTTTTTGAGTTACTTCATCCCAGTCTATTATCGAATACAAGCCATAATTTTTCTCGTCTACCTTTTCTTGTTCTTTCTTACTTTGCCCTCTTTTATTTTCCATTAAATCTTGCAATGCTCTTACGACCTTCTCCTTTGAAACCGGATTCTCAATCCCAATACAGTTTCTTCCGTCAACAAACTCCTCAAGTGCGCTCCCTTTTGCCACTATACAGGGAATTCCCGCAGCCAGTGCCTCAGCAACCGTTATTCCATATGCCTCATGAGAAGAAAGCATTAAAAATATATCCGCATCTGCATAGCGTTCAAGAAGTTCTTTTCTTGACAGATCTTTTAACCATTCAACCCTTGCTCCCTCCCCTGAACTTTTAGCCATATTGCGAAGCTCAGCTTCGTAAGGACCCTTTCCAATGATTCTCAACCGGAAATCCTGAAGTTCAGGCAAACTCTGAATAATGTACTGTACCCCTTTATATTCTTCCAGGCGGCCCACATAGAGAAGAATCTTTTCTCTTTCAGCGTTCCTGTTTAAGCTTTTTTCCGGCTGCCTCAAACCTTCAAACTCTTTAAGGTTTATTCCATTAGGGATCTTTACGGTTTTTGCGGCAACCTCAAAATCTGATTCTACAAGTTTCTTTTCATACTCTGAGACACATATTACGGAATCTGCCCTGGAGAAGATAATCTTCCCGAAAAGCCTGTAAGGCTTGTGCAGTAAATCGCGGAATGTGGTATGGCCGTGCCTGTGATAATGCGGCGTAAACACAAATTTTCCGCTATGCCTACTTAAGGATGCGAAAAATGCAGGAAAAGCATGATAACTATGTGCATGAATTATATCGTAGTCGTGCTTTTTGAGATAAGTATGGATCTGAGGAGCGAAGTAATACGCATTTCCCGGAGCAAAAGATCTGAACCTTATAACCCTTACTCCGTTTATTATCTCTTGCTTTCTCAATTTTCCCGTGGGATCGGTTGTTATAACCTCCACATCGTGCCCTGCTTTAACCAGCCTTTCACTAATTTCTTTGACATGAGTTTCCACTCCACCTATGTCAGGAGAATAACGGGGACATATCTGGGCTATTTTCAAGGCTGAACCTCTTTTATACTGGAATCTATGTGGAGTAATGCATTAGTTTAATATAAAGATACTGTGATAGTTTAGGCAAATGACATCTAATAAAAGCGTTTGCATAGCCGGACCTTCGAAACGTTTTTTGAGCGGTATCAGTTATTACACTATCCGTCTGGCAAATGCCATGTCTGTGGAAAAAGACGTCTCAGTAGTTTGCTTTCGGCAGTTGCTTCCAACTTTTCTATTTCCCGGAAAATCCCATGTTGGAAAGAATATTTCTGACCTGAATTTTTCACCCGGGATACCTGTCTTTAACGGCATGGACTATAACAATCCACTGACCTGGATTCAAGCATACCGCTTTCTTAAAGCACAAAAACCGGATATTATAGTTTTGCAGTGGTGGACTTCCTCGATTGCGCATATGCAGCTTCTGCTAAAGATATTTGCAGGTTTGCTGAATAAACCTAAAATAATTATAGAATTTCATGAAGTTGTAGATCCTTTTGAAGAATCAATACTTCCAATCAGGTTATACTCAAAAATAACAGGAAAACTGCTGCGTAAAAACCTTGATGCATATATTACTCATTCCGAATCCGATAAAGAGCTTGTTGCAAAAAGATACTCTATTTCCCCTGAAAAAATTCATGTGATCCCACATGGACTTTATGACCAGTACGGGAAATTGCTTGACATAAAAGAAGCAAGAAGAAATCTCTCGATAAAGGACGATTTCGTTATACTTTCTTTCGGCTTAATTCGAAAATATAAGGGAACTCCCTACCTCATCAGGGCCTTTGAACAACTGCCCCCCAAAATTCTCGAAAAAAGCCGGTTATTGATTGTCGGGGAAATCTGGGAAGACCGCAAGGAATTACTGGACCAGATTAAAGCTTCTCCTTTTCATGATAAGATTACACTTGTAGACGAATATGTTCCTGACGAGAAAGTAAACCTGTATTTCAGTGCCGCCGATGTGGTAGTCCTGCCTTACCTGAGAGCTTCTCAGAGTGGAATTGCGCATATCGCCATGTCTTTTGGAAAGCCTGTTGTTGTTTCCGAAGTAGGTGGCTTAAAAGAATCAATGGCTAACTATGAAGGCACTTTTTTCGTACCCCCTGCAGATATCGATTCTATCAGAGAAGCTATTCTCAACCAGTTCGGAGAGAGAAAGCACTACGAAGCCCCTGATCAGAAATGGGATAGAATTATAAACTGTTACATAGAATTAATACAATCTATTTAATTTTCTTTTTCATAATTATACCATAATTTATAATGTTTAATTTATAAAGGGGATACTATGAATTCTCAGGATCGTCCTGTATCGTCATTAAAGGATAAAATTAAATCCAGCTGGCCTTATACTCTGACAGTTGCGATAATCGGTTTTGTGTCTCTATGGATTAGAATAATCCCATCAGACAATGTAATTTTTCCTGGCGGAATTGTGAAGTTCACGACCAATGACGCATGGTACCATATGCGTACCCTATTCGTTCTGCTTGAAAATTACCCCCACAGGATGTTTTTCAATCCCATGACCAACTATCCTAATGGGAGTTACATACATTTTGGTCCATTGTTCGATCAAATGATGGCTATTACGTCCCTGATTCTTGGAATGGGAAATCCCAGTTCTCAACTGGTTAACACTATAGGAGCCTATTTCCCTGCCGTGCTCGGAGCCCTAACTGTTATTCCGGTTTACTACATAGGAAAGTACCTTGGTGGACATAAAGTTGGGATTCTGGCTGCGATCATGATTGCATTTGCTCCAGGGCAGTTTCTATCCCGTTCAATGATTGGCTTTACAGACCATCATGTTGCCGAGTCGCTATTCAGTACTTTCTTCATGATGTTTTTCATGCTGGCCTTGATTTCAGCAAAGGAGAAAAAGCTTCATTTTGAAGATGTGTTCAATAAGAAATTCAATGTCCTGAAAGAACCTCTTATATACTCAGTTATGGCTGGAATCATGTATTCAGCCTACCAGCTTTCCTGGCCAGGAGGCTCTCTTTTCTTATTTATCGTTCTTGTTTACGCAATATTTCAATATATTCTTGACAATTTCCGGAATGAGTCCAGCGACTACCTTGGGTTTACAGGTGTAGTCACTTGCCTAATAAGTACAATACTCATCCTCCCCTTTGTCCATCCGGATATGGGGTTTTCTCTGTACTATTACTCCTGGTTCCATGTAGTCACTGCTCTTGGAGCGATGGTGGGTTTTGTGGCTTTGAGTTTCATTGAAAGGGAATTCAAAAGAAAGAAAATAAAAGCTTATTATTATCCTTTTCTAATCCTCGTAGCAGGAATTTTCGGGCTTATAATTGCAAAAATCGTATCTCCATCACTGTATTCCCTGATTATACATGCACCAAGCACTGTTTTCGTAATTCAAAAGGGAGGACCTTCCACAATAGAAGAAGCTTCGTCTATATTCTTCCCATATGGCACTTTTACCATGGAAAAAGTCTATTTAAATTTTACTGCCACGGGATTTTTTGCGTCTCTTCTCGGGATGCTTATGCTGGCTGCAAACCAATTCAGAAAACCAAAACCCGAGGAATTACTGGTTCTTGTCTGGAGCTTCTTGATATTCCTTACAATTTATGGCCAGAACCGTTTTGCATATTACTATTCAATAAATGTTTCAGTCCTGAGTGCATATCTGGGAGGCCTGTTACTTGAAAAAGTAAAATGGAGTGAACTTGACCAGAAGTTCAAAAGTACTGTAAAGTCACCCGCAGATATTCCAGAGGCATTGAAACTCGTCAGAGTAGAGCAGGTTATAGCAGTCCTGCTTATAGTGGTATTTCTAATTTATCCAGTATATGGATCTGCAATTCCATATACAAAAATGGTATACGGACAGCCTATCCAGCCCTGGGAAGATGCTTGTACCTGGCTTCGCTCAAACACCCCGGACCCTGGGATGGACTACAATGCCATTTATGAAGCTCCGGAAAACGGAGAACTTTTCAATTATCCTGATACTGCATATGGTGTTATGTCCTGGTGGGACTACGGGCACTATATAGAGACAATAGGGCATAGAATGCCAAACGCGAACCCGTTCCAGGCAGGAATCGGAGGCCGCACATCAAGCATTAACGAGACAAATCGGCCAGGTGCTACAACGTTTCTTACAGCCCCATCTGAAGAAGAAGCAAGTGCAGTACTTGAAGCCATAGACCCGAGGCCCGACAAAGCAGGTGCAAGATACATAATGTCTGATGCCAGAATGGCTACAGATATATTCGGGTCAATTGCTACCTGGACTCTTGATAATAAAGGGTACACCCAGGTATACTTGATAGATAAAGAGTATAGATCCCTGCCTACCACTCGATATTTTAATACAATGGAGGCAAAGCTGCATATTTTTGACGGAAACGGCTTGAAGCAGTATCGTATGATTCATGAGACTGAGGCCTACCAAACCAATGAGCTACTGTACAAACAGGTATACAATTACTTTTATGGAGGTAAACTCTCTGAGGTAGATACAGGCTATGTCAAGACCTTCGAGTACGTTAAAGGTGCAAATGTAACAGGCACGGCTTCCCCCAATGAGACCGTTAATATAAACACGACAATTCTTACAAATCAGGGGCGAACCTTTGAATACTCGCAGTCAACAACTGCAGACTCTCAGGGAAAGTACGAGCTCACAGTGCCTTACTCCACAGAAGGGCCGATTGCAGGCGAAACACAATTTGATACTGCACCTTCAGGACCATATGTATTGAGTTATGGGAATACGACAAAAGAAGTGAAAGTAAGTGAAGAAGATGTATTAAAAGGAGAAGAAATAAAGGTTTGAACAGTATAAGAATAATACAGTTAGTTAATTTCACATTTTTATTTCTTTTACCTTATTTTATTTCTTTTACCTTATTTTATTTCTTTTACCTTATTTTATTTCTTTTACTTTATTTTATTCATTTCACCTTATTTTATTCATTTTACCTTATTTTATTCATTTTACCTTATTTTACTCATTTTACCTTATTTTATTTTTTATATTTTATTCATTTTACCTTATTTTATTTCTTTTACATTATTTTATTTCTTTTACATTATTTTATTCATTTTACCTTATTTGATGTCTTTATTTTTATTTTTATCTTTTTTGGAAATGATTGTTCTATAGATATTTTTGAAGTAGCCTCCACCTTTCCAGAATGATTGTTTTTTATATATTCACCGGTTACATATACTTTTATATACTATTAATAAAGTTATTTTATATGTCAAAGGGCCTCTTAAAGTGGAACAATAACATTGCAGCGTCTTAGAAGACTTACTAATGTTTCGAAGTAGACAGTTTTAGAGAGACTATAGTCGGGAAAGAAAAGTAACTCTCCTCCAGGAATACTGAACCTCTTGAAGACTGTTCTGACGACTCAATATGAAAAATGCATGAAGTTTCCGAAAATGGATAAGCAGGATTATAAATAATCAGACTGATTTGCCTGCATAGGATAATGTTATCTATTTGATTTTCTTCTTCCACAAATTATATATTTAATTGAAAAAACTTACCTCTTAAAGGGGATTATTATGAGTTCTCAGGATCATCCTGTATCATCATTTCAAAACAAAATCAAATCCAGCTGGCCATATACTCTGGCAGTTGCGATAATTGGCTTTATATCTCTATGGGTCAGAACACTTCCTTCAGATTCGGTGTTCTTATCCGATGGATCCGTAAAGTTTGCGACCAACGATGCCTGGTACCATATGCGTACCTTATTCGTCCTGCTTGAAAATTACCCACACAGGATGTTTTTCAATCCCATGACCAACTATCCTAACGGGAGTTACATACATTTCGGCCCATTGTTCGACCAAATGATGGCCATTATCTCCCTGATTCTTGGAATGGGACATCCCAGTTCTCAACTGGTTTATACAGTAGGAGCTTATTTTCCTGCCGTGCTCGGAGCCCTAACTGTTATTCCGGTTTACTACATTGGGAAATATCTTGGGGGGCATAAAACCGGGATTCTGGCTGCGATTCTGATAGCATTTGCTCCAGGGCAGTTTCTGACCCGTTCACTGATTGGTTTTACAGACCATCATGTCGCTGAATCACTATTCAGTACTTTCTTCATGATGTTTTTCATGCTGGCCTTGATTTCAGCAAAGGAGAAAAAACTTAATTTTGAAGATGTGTTCAATAAGAAATTCAATGTCCTGAAAGAACCTTTTATATACTCGGTTATGGCTGGAATAATGTATTCAGCCTACCAGCTTTGCTGGCCAGGAGGCTCGCTATTCTTATTAATTGTACTTGTTTACGCTATATTCCAGTATATCTTGGACAATTTCCGGAATGAATCCAGCGACTACCTTGGGTTTACAGGCATAGTCACCTGCTTAGTAAGTACAATCCTTATCCTTCCCTTTGTCCACCCTGACATGGGTTTTTCTCTGTACTATTACTCCTGGTTCCATGTTATCACATCCCTTGGGACAATGGCAGGCTTTGCGGCTTTGAGCCTTATTGAAAGGGAATTCAAAAGAAAGCAAATGACGGCTTATTACTACCCTCTGCTAATCCTCGGAGCTGGTATTCTCGGGCTTATATGTATCAAGGTTTTATCTCCATCTCTTTATTCCCTGATTATAAACGCTCCGAGCACTGTTTTTGGGATTCAACAGGGAGGGCCTTCGACAATTGGTGAAGCTACTTCTATATTTTACAGTAGTGGTGTCTTTACCCTTTCTAAAGCTTTCTCAAATTTCACTACTACGGGATTTCTCGCTTCTATTCTAGGAATGCTTATTCTGGCTGCAAATCTATTTAGAAGACCAAAGCCTCAGGAATTTCTGCTTCTTGTCTGGAGTTTCTTTATTCTCCTTGCAATTTACGGCCAGAACCGTTTTGCATATTACTATTCAATAAACGTTTCAATCCTGAGTGCATATCTGGGAGGACTGTTACTTGAAAAAGTAAAATGGGGTGAACTTGACCAGAAGTTCAAAAGTACTGTAAAGTCACCAGCAGACATTCCAGAGGCATTGAAATTCTTCAAAGTACAGCAGATTATAGCAGTCCTGCTTATAGCGGTATTTCTAATTTATCCGGTATATGCATATGCAATGCTATATGCAGTTGGCTCAAATGAGCCCAATGAGCCCTGGATGGAAGCTTGTACCTGGCTTCGCTCAAACACCCCGGACCCTGGGATGGACTACAATGCCACTTATGAAGCCCCGATAAACGGAGAACTTTTCAATTATCCTGACACTGCCTATGGCGTTATGTCCTGGTGGGACTACGGACACTATATAGAGACAATAGGGCACAGGATGCCGAATGCGAACCCGTTCCAGGCAGGAATAGGAGGCCGCAGGGCAAGTATTAACGAGACAAACCAACCAGGTGCAGCAACCTTCTTCACAGCTCCATCTGAAAAAGAAGCAAGTGCAATACTTGAAGCCATAGACCCAAGGTCCGACAAAGCAGGATCACGATATATAATGTCTGATGCCAGAATGGCTACAGAAATATTCGGGGCAATGCCTGCCTGGACTCTTGATACTGATGGATATTATCAGGCTTACTGGACAGGTAGCCAATATCAGAACATACCTTCTACCCGATATTTTAATTCTATGGAAGCAAAACTGCATATTTTTGACGGAAATGGATTGAAACAGTACCGTATGGTCCACGAGACTGAGGCCTACCAAACTGACGAGGTCGGGTATAAACAGGTATACAATTACTTCTACGGAGGTAAACTCTCTGAAGTAGATACCGGCTATGTCAAGATCTTCGAGTACGTCAAGGGTGCAAATATAACAGGAACGGCTTCCCCCAATGAAACCGTGAATATAAACACGACAATTCTTACAAATCAGGGAAGGACCTTTGGATACTCGCAGTCAACAACTGCAGATTCACAGGGTAGGTATGAATTTACAGTGCCTTATTCGACCGATGGTCCGAGTACAGGCGAAACAAAGTTTGATACCGCACCTTCAGGACCCTATGTAGTGAGTTATGGCAATACGACAAAAGAAGTGAAAGTAAGTGAAGAAGCCGTATTAAAAGGAGAAGAAGTAAAGGTATAAGCTACGGAGTGTACTATTACTCACTCCACTCACCTTTATTTTTACTTCTTTTTCCTTTGCTTTTATTTTTAGGATATATCTTTTCAACTTTATTTTTAGGCAAGGTCTGCAGACTTTTATTTTATTTTCCCGCTATCTAGATATACTATTAAAAAAACCTACTTCGCAGGTGAAGTGCGATGAAAAACCCTATCATAGGCCGAGTCTGGAAATTCGGAAACGATATCGATACAGACGTAATTATTCCTGGTAAATATCTGCGAACCAAAGATATGCAGGTCTTTGCAGCTCATGCAATGGAAGGCATTGACCCCGAGTTTGCAAAAAAAGTAAAACCAGGGGATATTATTGTAGCAGGCAGCAATTTCGGCTGCGGCTCTTCAAGAGAACAGGCCCCCCTTGCTTTAAAACATGCAGGTATAGCCTGCGTTGTCGCAAAATCTTTCGCGAGGATCTTTTTCCGAAATGCAATCAATGTAGGGTTACCTCTTATTGAAGCCGATATAGAGTGCCAGGAGGGCGATGAGGTCAGGGTTGATCTGCTAAAAGGCGAGGTTACAGTTTCAGATAAAGGCACATTCAGGGGAAATAAATTGCCGGATTTCCTTCTCCAGATACTTGCTGACGGCGGGCTTGTAGCCCATAGAAAAAAAATCCAAGATGAGCAAAAAGAATAATTAGTCCAGTAAATATCAAAATATGAAAAGTACACTGAAATGTACACTGAAAAGTACACCGAAATGTACACCGAAAAGTACACCGAAATGTACACCGAAAAGTACACCGAAATGTACACCGGAAACATATCGGAAATGGATTAAATTTGATAATTACTAAAATAATAGTAATCCAGAAAGGGAATCCAGAACAGTAACCTATGGTCACACCTGTAATTGTTGCAATAAAAATTTCATTTTATCTCAGTTGAGTAGCTGCATTATTTAGCCTTGTGACTATAGAATCAACAACCCAAAAAATCATCCAAAACAACCGATATCTATGCTTTTTCCTGATGAGTATAAGTATGTGGGCGTAACAAAATCCTTCTGCCCGGGCACTGAAGAGCCTATCTATTTTCTTACTGACTATCTGATTACAGAAAAGGAAAATCCTCAGACAGGCGACTACGAATATGCAGTTTATCACGTAAAAAAAAGCGGAGAGGGACTGCTCAGGAAAGTTGAAGCTCTCGAAACAATAGCCTCAGGAGAAGAGGTGGTAAAGTATGACAGGGAATTAAACATAAAAAACCGCACACTCCTGATCGAGACTGCAGAAAAGCTCTGTACCGGCAAAGTGAACACGGTAATTTTTACAGGTATGGATAGGCATGTTACTTTTGTTCATGCCCCTGACCTTTCAAGCATTCTTGAGCTAGAAATCCTTGACGTTGCTCCCCCTTATCCGTCCTGGCTTTCTCTTGTTGTGAGAAGGCTCGAAGCCAGTGGAATTTTCGGGGACCTCCAGGTCAGGTTTACTGAAAAGGTAATTGACCTCAGGCATTTTGAAGGAAAAAATACGGTTTTTCCATGCAGCGCGTCTGGACTCGAAGGCAAGTGCCTGGATTCGGATGTGCTCACAGAAAATGGACATTTACTTGTAGGATGCGAGATTTCGAAGACTCTTTTTGAGATGCGTTTTCCTGAATTAGAGTATTCTTTTATAAACATATGTCCTTTCAAGTCCGAAATAGTTGTACCCTCAAAATCCTTTATTACTCGCTGCTGCAGGTCTGAAAATTCAGGGCTTGTAAAGATTTCAGGTTTTGATGGAGCTGTAGTCCACTGGGGGGCATCGGAGTACCAGGTGGCTGAAGCTATCCGAAAACTTGTAAACAGCCTCAGGCAGGGTTCAGAGGATCTAAATAGCCAGGTATAAGAGTGTTCACAAATTAAACTGCAGGCCTTCTAAGTTTACTTGAGGAAACTTACACTGGAAACTGGTAATTGAAAAAACTGCCTGTGCGAAATTCAATTTACTTATTTTGTACCTTTTTTTGAATAGTAGTGCTGCCTGCTCCTATCTTCCCATTTTCATCAACTATTGATAAATCCGAAACTGATCTCGCAAGAAGTATAAGGGCTCTTCGTTGTTTTGTGTGGATATCCTCATAATGTCTTCATAAAAACCAATGCGGTCTCGAATTGAAAATCATCTTATCCACAGGGAATGAGGAAGACCCGATATAAGACACGCAAGTAACACGCACTTATGAATTGTCGTGTCAGGTGAAAGAGCAGGACTCGTGTTATCTTTTTGTCAGTAACAATCTTTTGTGTAAGAATCTGATCAACTTTTATTAATTATAGTCTTAGGTCTAAATCATAAGATTTTTTATTATATATACATAAGTTCAGTATTAATAGAAATTCTTGACTAAATTTAGAAAATGTTATAATCTATGAAGGTCATCCTTTTAAAGGATCATTTACTAGCGACGCTCGTAAATGAGGGGATTTGAGGGGAACATCAAAGATTTAAGTGACTCATGTAATCGGAAACGGGTAGCCGATTACATCACAAAATTAAGTCAGGGGGGTAATGCTATTCTTTTGCTCACGATTGTATGGATTGTTGGATTCGTTGTAGGGATTTTCTTGCTGAAGTTTGTGTTTGTAAAAGTTGCGGTACAGGCTTCACTTGCTTACAACACAATCATTGGACGTAATATTCACGGGAAGTATCAACAGGTGGATGTAATACCTGATTTGGTTAAAACTCTCGCTGACAGCAACATATATCAGCGTTATTCGCTTGATCCGCTGCGTGTTGTAAAATATCCGGCGTTTTATAGAAAAGGCTTTAAGTTTTTTGATGGAGATCAGTATAAATATGCTATTTGTTATGAAGGCAATGGCAACTATACTGTCTACAGAAAAGTGAGAGCAGAAATATCGGGCAATAAAACAAAAACAGTGGTTAAGGAAAAGTCTAAAATTAAGGTGTGAGCAGAACTAAGATGTGAGCAGAACTAAGATGTGAGCAGATTTATTTAACCGAAGTGCTGCCAGGGATTGCCAATATGTATGAGCAGAACTAAGGTGTGAGCAAAGTGAAAATATCCACACAGTAATTTAATTCAAACACTGTCTCTTCTATCATGTTACGCAGACCTTTGGGACTTAGTCTGCCTGAAGTTTGATGAGATCTATTATCCCTTATCCTCTCATAAAGTATTTTTCAGCAGTTGCCTGCACAGAAGACATAGTTTTAAATCTGATTGTATATTTATTGGATCATTAAAAGGGTAATAACCAGGCATACAGGTATTTTGAGGATTTCAAGTCTCAAATGTACTCATGTACTGAAGCTCTAATTACCCCAAAATCATGTGTTAAATCTCAAATTATCCATAAATTACATTTTAAAGCTCTAATTATCCATAAATCATCTGTTAAAACATTAAATATCCCTAACTTATATACTAAAAGTTTAACTATCCCGAAAAATCTCATTTATAAAACGAAACTGGAGTTCACCGAATGTCTTTCCTGACTAACTTCCTTTTAGGGCTCGGGCTTTCAATGGATGCATTTGCAGTTTCCATGTCCAGCAGCACTACCATACGGCCTTTTCAACTAAAGGATGCACTGAAGCTTGCCTTCTTTTTTGGAGGATTTCAGGCTTTTATGCCTGTGCTGGGCTGGATTGGAGGGAGCGCAGTAAGTGGCTTTGTATCAAACTACGCCCCCTGGATTGCTTTTGGGCTTCTGGCCTTTATCGGAGGCAAAATGATTTATGAGGCTCTTTACGGAGACCCGGATGGGAAGATAAATTCCCTCAATTATTCGGTGCTTCTGATGCTCGCAATCGCTACAAGTATAGATGCCCTTGCCGTGGGAATTAGCTTTGCTTTTCTCAATACTCCTATCCTTGAACCTGTGATTATAATAGGCTGTGTGACTTTTTTAATGTCTTTTTGCGGAGCAGTCCTGGGGTACAGAATAGGTCATTTTTTTGAGCACGAAGTCGAGATTATTGGAGGGCTTATTCTCATCGGGATTGGTGGAAAAATCCTTGCCGAGCATCTGCTCTGGATCTGATAAATCCTGGAAATCTCAAAAAGTTACGCCAGATTCATATACCCCTAACTAAGATGCAGTTAATATGAGACTGGCTGTAATCGAAGGTGATGGTATAGGCAGGGAAGTAATCCCTGCAGCTGTTAAAGTCCTTGATGCTTTCGGGCTTGAGTTTGAAAAAGTACCCCTG
Organism: Methanosarcina sp. DH1; assembly: GCF_020804205.1. NCBI lineage: Archaea > Methanobacteriati > Methanobacteriota > Methanomicrobia > Methanosarcinales > Methanosarcinaceae > Methanosarcina > Methanosarcina sp. DH1. The sequence goes on from NZ_WJBJ01000020.1 coordinate 94,023, forward strand.
GAGCTTGGCTATACCCGGTGGGAAAGGACAGGAACTGCAATATCAAATGATGATCTGGAAACTATAAAAGGGTGCGATGCTGTCCTTTTTGGGGCAATTACTACTGTACCGGACCCGAATTACAAAAGCGTGCTCCTGACTATACGAAAGGAACTGGACCTGTATGCTAATGTCAGGCCTGTAAAACCTCTGCCCGGTATAACAGGAGTTACCGGGAGAAACGATTTTGATTTTATTATTGTCAGGGAAAACACTGAAGGTCTGTACTCGGGAATTGAGGAAATAGGGCCCGAAATCTCCTGGACGAAAAGAGTCGTCACCCGGAAAGGTTCCGAGCGGATTGCAGAATATGCCTGTAAGCTTGCAAAGAAAAGAAAGAACAAGCTGACTATTGTCCATAAATCCAATGTCCTGAAATCCGACAAGCTTTTCCTCGATGTTTGCAGGCAAACCGCCAGTGCTAACGGCGTGGAATATGAGGATATGCTGGTTGACTCGATGGCTTACAATCTTATTATGCACCCTGAAAGGTATGACATTGTGGTCACAACGAACCTCTTCGGAGATATTTTGAGTGATATGTGCGCAGCCCTTGTAGGAAGTCTCGGCCTTGTCCCAAGCGCCAATATAGGGAATAAATATGCCTTCTTCGAACCTGTGCACGGGAGCGCACCTGACATTGCCGGAAAGGGCATTGCAAACCCGCTTGCTGCAATCCTCTGTGTAAAGATGCTGCTCGAATGGATGGGAGAACCTCGATCTCAAATTATCGATGAGGCAATAACCAATGTACTTCAAAAGAAAATCATCACTCCTGACCTCGGAGGGACGGCCAGCACAATGGAAGTCGGAAACGCGGTTGCGGAATATGTGAGGAACAATATACAAGATCAATGCAACTCAACCCGGTAAAACCAGTTAAACCTGGTAAAATCAGCTAAACCTGGTAACATAGTTCAACCGGATAGGATAGACCGCTTCCTGCCAGAGAAGAGTTTTTAATGTTTTAAACCCTTTTTTATAATAAAGCGCAGTTACATTTTTATCAAAAATGACTGCACTTAAATACGGATTTATCGCTAACGAATGAATGGGGGTTTCATTCTGCGTCAATTTTTCGATATCTCACTGCCTATTACGGAAGAAATGGTTGTATATCCGGGAAAGCCCGGACCTTCTATTAAGAGGTATGCCTCCGTCCCAAGGGATAAGGAAAACGAGTCTATCCTGACTATGGGAAGCCATACAGGCACTCATGTAGAATCCAAACTGCATCTAAGAAATGGTAGAGAAAGCACTGCTGACCTGCCTCTTGATCATTTTTATGGAAAATGCAGAGTTTTTGATCTCACGCTTGTGGAAAGTGAAATTCACAGTCAGGATCTTGAAGAGTTTGAAATCGGGCCTGAAGAGATAGTGCTTCTAAAGACCAGAAACTCGGCCCTTGGGTACGTGAAATTCCTTGAGAATTATGTACACCTTAAAATAGATGCAGCTGAATACCTCGTCAATGCCGGAATCAAAACACTGGGATTTGATTACCTGAGCATCAAGAAACCCGATGGGGACGACGAGGTCCGTGAACTGCTTATAAATAATACGACTTTGTTTTTAGGGCTCAACCTTGCCGGCATTCCTGAAGGGGAATATACGTTCGTAGGTCTGCCTCTCCGTATAGATACGGACGGAGCTCCGGCGAGAGTGATACTCATTAAAGAATAATACACTTAACGACAAATATCAGGAAAAAATAGTAACATGTGATTACAGCAGATACCAAAAAGTTAGAAGGGCAATATTCCGGTTTCAAGAAACCGTTCCAGTTTAAATATGTCGCCCAGTCTTGGTTTCTATTTTGACTATTTTCTATTGTTTTCAATGATTATAAAAAATTGAATTCAAAATTTGTCCTTTGGAATTGGGATAGAAATCGCAGGTCTAAATGGAACCGGTTGAAAAGTAAGTTTCTCTCCGCCTTTAATTTTCGTCGGAATTTCTTCGTGTTTTCGATTTTTTTCTTACTTTTCTTGAAGTTTACGTCTCAGTTGGTCTGTTCTTGAGATTTACTTATATGATCTGTTCTTGAGATCCACTTCAATTGACTTATTTTGAAACTTACTTCTCAACATTCCAGTTCTTTAGAGGTTTTAGTTCTTTAGAGGTTTTACATCATTTTGATTCGCAGTTTTTGATTCGCAGTTTTTAATTTGCAGTTTTTGATTCGCAGTTTTTGATTCGCAGCTTTTCAATTCGCAGTTTTTTATTATATGACTCAAGTGCTTCCAGGCTAGTAGTCAATAATCCTGTTTTATATACTCATTACTGGTACCTTTTGTTTAAGTATAGACATATCTTCAAACTGTACTGAGGGATTTATGTTTCTGTAACTTTCAAACTGCTCATAATACTGAGCACGCTCGATCAATCCTTTGAATATTTCCTCCATTGTATTCACCTCTATTTACAAAAACTACTTCAGTACTTATTAACCTCAGCCTAGCAGAGTGAAAGTATTTCTTGCAGAAAGCCCGGCAAAAATTCCAGGCTATACGGCTATTGAGGCTGAAAACCTTCCGGAAGGCTTTCAAAAAATGGAATCAAAAAATGAAAAACGCTACGAAAAAAATGTTAAATGGAGAGCCGGGATAAAATAATTTAATACTTTTTTGCGGTAGCTGCAAGCTGCTCTCCAAGCTTTTTGCAATTCAACAGTTCTTTTTCATATGGTCTGTACTTTACCTGCAACCCGGGACCAATCACTTCAATTCCTGCGCTTTTTAGTTCCTGTTCTATGGTTTTTACTGCTCCTCCTCCCCAGCCATAGGACCCGAATGCCACAGCTTTTTTCTTCTGGGGGCGCAGGCCTTTGAGATATACCAGGAAGTCACCGACCGTTGGAAAGAGCCCATTATTAAGAGTCGGTGAGCCTACTGCAAAGACGGCTGCATCGAGCATCTCTTTCATGATATCACTCCTCGAGCTTTTTCGAAGATTCAGCAGTTTTACCTCCACACCTGCGGCTCGGACAGCTTCGACAATTTCGTTTGCCATTATTTCTGTGCTGCCCCACATGGTATCATATATCACAAGCACTTTTTCTTTTACCTCTCCGTCAGCCCACGATTTGTAAGCCTCAAGGATCTTCGGCAGATCCCGTTTCCATATAATTCCGTGAGAAGGAGCTATCTGCAAGGGCTCTATTTCCAACTTGTTTAATAACCCAAGATAACGAAGAAGCGGCAGATGGAAAGGCATGAGAATGTTTGCGTAGTACTCGGCTGCTTCAGGAAGGACATCTCCCACTTCGAAATCATACCTTTTTGAAGTTGCTATATGCTGCCCGAAACCATCATTTGAAAAGAGGATCCTATCTTCTTTCAGGAAAGTCTCCATACTATCAGGCCAGTGCAGCATTGTAGCTTCCAGGAACCGAAGGGTTTTGCCACCCAGATCCAGCTGATCGCCTGTCTTCACAACCTCAAGGTCCCAGTTCTCACTACCTGAGCCCTTGAAGTAACCGTTAAGGATATCAACGCCCTTTTTTGTAATGAGTATTTTAGCATCGGTTTGTTTTTTAAGCTCTGCCAGAGAACCTGAGTGATCAAGTTCCATATGGTTTACTACAATGTAGTCGAGTTTTGAAGGGTCTATAACCTGACTAATTCGTCTGAGCATCTCCCCTGCAAAGGGAGATTTTACCGTATCTATAAGTGCGGTCTTTTCCCCAACGACCAGGTAGGAGTTGTAGGTTGTCCCTCCGGGAGTTGTAAATCCGTGAAAATCTCTTCCGTTCCAATCAATTGCTCCTACCCAGTATACACCACTGGAGAGTTCAACGACTCCACCTGTTTCTTCTGCATTCATATTCGCATCTCGTCTGGTTTTTCAGGTCTGCATCCGGAAACTGGTAATCTCTTCCAGGAACTCGTCAATTAACTCGTAATGACTTCTTTCGTAACCTGCCAGCATCTCGAAGAAATTTTTAAGGCTTTCGTCATCGACCATTTTTGCGACTTCCAGATAGAAATCTTCACTTTTTCTCTCGTGCCTGAGAGCTGCAACAAGGATTCCCGCATCTCCAAGCGTAATTTCTCCACCTTTTATGCGCCCCATATCAAACTCAGGGGTGAAAGACTGGCTACTCGGAATTTCCGTACTGGTTACAGGCAGCTCATTTTGATCCCGATATTTTTCAAGATAGCCAAGATGTTTTACCTCTTCATTTGCCAGATACTCGTAGAGTTCCTTAAATTTCGGTTTGTCCATTAAAGCAGCTTTACTAAAGTAGAAGTCTCTTGCCGCTGTTTCCCTCTCAATTGCCAGAGCTACAGCTTCTTCAATTCCTTTCAGATTTTTTACTTCCTCTACTACATTTTGATACGTACTTTTCATACCTCTTACCCCCTTTGATAACTTATCTCTTCAGATTACCCGAGTTTTAAAGTTTTTATATTTTGGTTTCTTCCTTAGTTTTCTTCTTTTTTCGTTCTTTCACTTTCAGGATTATATCTTCAGTAGGTCGCTCAAGCCCGAATATGTCATAAATCTCGTAAGGGCTCTCAAGCACCGTGATATTTTCCATTTGTGCAAGTTTTTCCGAGTTTTGAACATCTACTTCGCGCATATTAAGTTCAAAGGCTCTGCCACTTGGCGCAGAGGTTTTTACACTACCTCTTTTCTGGTCTACAGGCAGGATAAAAATAGGTGTTTGTCCTTTCCCAGTCTGAGAAACTGCGTTTGTAACAAGAGTATCTGCAATCCCATACACAATTTTTGCCACGGTATTGGCAGTTGCCGGGGCGATCAATAAGAAGTCGTAGTATCCCATCTGCAGCGGGCCTGCAATGAACGGGGAGTTAGGGCCTGCATCCACCTTGAAGTTAGGAAAGTCGTTCTGGATTTTATCCCAGAGATGATACCATTTCATTACGGTCTCGCCCTCTTTAGAGAGGAAAACCATTGCTTCAACATTTGTTCGGTTTTTAATGTCCACCAGAATGCTATAGGTCTCAATCATCTGGTCTCCCGAACCTGTTATTCCCCATGCTATTCGCTTGATGTTCTTGTTTAATGGTTCTACCAAAATAACTCCTCCTTAACTGGTTCTGACAAATCACGGAATTATTTATCTTCCTGATTAACCTGAATCCTGAAAATCCATCTTCCAAAGTTTACATCATTTGCTTTCTTCTTTTTGCATTTCAGACGACTGGGGTTTGGATTCCATTCCCGAAGAAGCATTTTTTACAAGCCGGGTTGTCTGGACAAGTTTTTTCAGAGTTCTTCTAAGGCTTCTCATGCCTTCGGAATCTTCTGAGACTCCTTCTTCCCCTTTGTCCTTCGACCAGAATGTCCCCCCCAGGTTAGCTCCGAAAGAGCCTCCTCCCACAGGTATCATTTCGTTGATTACATAAAAGTTCAGGATTGCCTGGATTGCCAGTTCCTGTCCCCCTATCCTATCTCCTCCGTCTGCAATGCCCATTCCAACTTTATTCAAAAAAACCTTTGGGTTTTTGGCAACTACAGCCCTGCATCTATCCATAATTGTTTTGGTCTGAGCGCTCAGTGTTCCCTGATAAACAGGAGTTCCGATAATCCAGGCGTCTGCCCAGATCATTTTGTCGTATAGCTCGGCTGAAATATCATCCTTGTGAATGCAGCCTTCCTTTGTTTTTAAACAGAAGTCGCAGTGGATGCAAAAGTTCAGCTTTTTCCCTTTTGCGGAAAAGTAATCGGTTTCTGCACCATATTTTTCTTCCGCAATTTTCAGTGCTTCCCGGACCAGAAAATCGGTTGCCATATTTCTGGGACTTCCGGATATTCCGAGAATTCGTATAGGTTTGGCTTCGGTTTCTTGCATGTCCCCCTCCGAATTATAAGTAAAATTATGTATATAAGCAAATATATCTATATGTTGGTATATCTTTCGGGTAAATAATTTTATGCCTGAGTAGTTATATGCTTGAATTTTTTTAATTTTTCCCTTTACAGCTTAAGTCTTTTGTATATCGCTATCGTGAGGAGGAATAAGCAAATTGTTCCGTCTCCGAGGATTGTATTTTCCTTTTTAAGGATTAACTGCCACGCAAATCAAGGATATATTGAAAGTCTCTTCACCGAAAAGTTTATCTAGATATTATTGAGAAGCCGACCTATTAAGTTCCAAAAACTGAGAAAGTATGAGACGTCATGAAGCATTCGTTCGGAAACGCGACGCACTCAAGAAAACAAAAACAGGTATTATGTGATTTGAAACAAAACAAACGCTTTCAAAAAACAGGTGATTTAGAACAAAATAGATGATTTTGAACAAATAGGTGATTTAGAACAAAATAGATGATCTCGAACAAAATAGATGATTTCGAACAAAAATTAATCCTGATCTTATTAAGAAAATAAATTGGATTGACTCCCAGTTGATGAACTGAGAGTTTTCCAATAAGAAAAGATCTTATCCACAGTTTTCAATTCTATTGTCGTGGATATTTACACCAGTTTCTTTTGTATTTAAGTGCACCACTGCAGGGGCAGGTAAGTCATGGAAATAGTTGCCAGAAGCTTCTATGTTTTTAAGAGTTCCCTGTAGTTCCAGACCTGCGTATCCACCACCGGAAGTAGTACATTCATTGTTTTTCATGACCCCATTGGTAACGGAATCGAATCTAACGGACGAATTAGTCCGGTTGATAAAGTTACAATTCTTAACTGTGATGCCGTTTACATGATAGGCATATACACCATCGTGTCCGCATTTATTTACAGTTACGGAATCTATCACTACGTTGCTCGATTGTGAAATGAGCATTGCATCATTACATCCATTCTGGAACGTAACATCCTGAATTGTTAATCCGTTGCAGTTTACTATAGTTGCCATGTTATAACAGGAGGTCCCGAGCCTGACACCAGAATAATAATCGGACTGGCTGCCATCAACAGTTATGCCTTTTATTGTAACATCGCTTGCAGAACTGCCTCTAACCATAAGCATGGCTTTCTTCTCTGAAATACTGCTTTCACGCCCACCCCAGACTGGTAGTCCTTTGGCAAGCTTAATCTTTGTACCGGAATCTCCTTCAAGGACTGTGTTACTGCCAATCTGGAGAGAATCGCTTATATCATATGTGAACGGGCCTTTAAGGTGGACAGTTGTGCCCGGGTTTTGTGCAGCAAATTCAAGGGCCTGGTTAATCTGGACATCATCGGCTTTTCCATCACAATTGTAGTCTCCACTTCCGTCTCCAGCAACAGTTACTACCTTTGTACTCTGAGCGCCTAACGCAGCCGGTACAGTTGTTAAAATAAGGCATGTTACCAGGAATAGGGTTCCTAGTTGTCTTTTTTGCATCGTATCACCTTTGGGTTGGATTTTTATAGGGATTAAGTGAAATCAAAAAACATACAGTAAGGTACTTTTTTCCCAAATATTCTCAAAATTTCATATTACGTACTCGTAATACTTACTTTTCCGAACTAATCTAATCAGGTAGGGATTTTGAATTCTTGAATAGAACTCTCTGATCAGGTCGGCTCTATACGGGTATTCAGATTCCTATTACGTCTGCGTAATATTTTTTGAACCTATCCAATTCGGTTCTCTGCGATTTAGTGGGGCGGACACGTTGCACACAGAGTATCCACTCTCCAATAACGTATAGGGATTAGTCACTGGAGGTGGCCGGAAACTAGAAGTTTTGGCTTCTACAAATTAAAACCACTACTGACCACAGGATAGTAGCCTTCTGGTCAATATCATTTTATCTAATACGGCCTTTAGCCAGATCAACTCTATTTTTTAGAAAGTTTTGATTTATCATTATTGAATTTCTGAGTTGACACCCCTGGTTATGTGATCCTATTATAAAATATTTTTGGTATTATATTAAACAAATTTATATTGTATATAATTATTTAAGGATATTTCAGGTGTTTAAGGAACAGAGAAGTAAAATATTACAAAGGGAATTTAAATAAGTAGTTCAAATAAAAATAATAATAATAATAATAATAATAATAATAATAATAATAATAAAAATAATTTTATAAAATACAAAGAAGAAGCTGTGAAACAAAGACCATATTATCATGTAAATTTTGATGTTGATTTTATTTATGTGTTAAACTATTAACAGAATAACTACTGACAAGAACCAGCCATAAACGCAAATCGCTTGAAACTGAACCCCATAAATGAGATTAACTCTAAATGCGTAACTCTAAATGCGTAACTCTAAATGCGTAACTCTAAATGCGTAACTCTAAATGCATTCATTGCAACTCAGACCTTGCCAGCTAGAAAGATATGTTGTTTCAACAGTAAAAAACACAAAATGGGTCAACATTACTTAAAGAGCAAAGATACTATAGTGAGGTAAATCAGCATTATCATGAAAGTAAGGCAGCAGTAAAGTAACGATTTTCGCTGCTTTCTATCTTTAAAATGCCAGTGTAAAAGGAGAATTATTGATCTCATTTTCAGCGCTTTCCTCTAGTGTCGGGTCAACCGGAAAATGTCGTATAAAATCGATTGCAATTATTCGGAATTATTAAATCCTTGATGATTGACTCGACACTAATTTCATGACAACTTAATTATTGAGCATAATCTTTTATAGCTTTTCATCAAAAGATAGCGATTAAGAGTTAATATATGACCAATAACTAAATTTTCAAGACATAAGTTATTCTGATGTCAAAGTTGAACCCCTCGAAGAGTCCATTTGCACAATTCATACAGTTAATATTCGCCTGATCGCTGCGGAATTTTCGTTGCATGGCATTTTCCAATATAAACCTTTTGGCCAATTTGAAAGAATAGTTTTCTTCGAAAAAGCCCAGTTTCTGTTCATGATTCAAGTCAGTACAGTTCTAAACTGTGGTTTCAAGTGCCAGTTTCTGGAAAAGTTTTTAAGGTATTAGGACTTACGCACTTGAAGCACAAAACAATAGCATTAAACCCATAACTTTTCAAAAATGAAACAGTAATTATGGCGTTTACTGCACTTGATTTGCAGCATAAGTGCGTAAGTTCCAGGTATGATTATCTTTCTTTAGTGATTTAGGTTTGAAAAGTACTGAGGAAGAACAAATAATAAACCGTTTTTATACAGATGCTTTTATATAATTTGATTAATACAGTTAAATATATATAGATTCTTAAATACTGTTATGTGAAATCATATAAGGTTTATAATTAATGTCTATTATAACGGATATTAATTATTATTTAATAAATATATTTTGGGGACAAAAAACGACCCATTTAATTAATAGACAGTAATCAGGAGTAACTTGAGATGAAGTTCGGAATCGAATTTGTGCCGAGCGATCCCGCCTTAAAGATCGCATATTACGCAAAGCTCTCAGAACAGCAGGGATTCGACCATGTCTGGATCACTGACCACTACAACAACCGTGATGTGTACTCCACTCTTACCGTTCTTGCCCTGAACACAAACAGTATCAAGATCGGTTCCGGTGTTACAAACTCCTACACCAGAAACCCCGCAATTACAGCATCCAGCATTGCCTCAATTGCCGAGATCTCAGGCGGAAGGGCAGTTCTCGGCCTTGGACCTGGAGACAAAGCGACCTTCGATGCCATGGGCATTGCATGGGAAAAGCCTCTTGCAACCACCAAAGAAGCAATCCAAGCAATCAGAGGCTTTATTGCAGGCCAGAAGGTCTCTATGGACGGAGAAATGGTTAAGTTTGCAGGTGCCAAGCTTGCTTTCAAAGCTGGAGATGTCCCTATATATATGGGTGCTCAGGGCCCCAAGATGCTTGAACTTGCCGGTGAGATCGCAGACGGAGTCCTTATTAATGCTTCCCACCCGAAAGACTTCGAAGTAGCTGTAGAACAGATTAAGAAGGGAGCCGAAAAAGCCGGCCGTGATCCAAACGAAGTTGATATTACAGCATACGCTTGTTTCTCAATTGATAAGGATCCTGTAAAAGCAGTCAATGCCGCAAAAGTAGTGGTTGCTTTCATTGTAGCAGGCTCCCCTGACCTTGTTCTCGCAAGACATGGAATTCCTGTCGAAGCCAAGAGCCAGATCGGTGCAGCTATCGCCAAGGGAGACTTCGGAGCTCTTATGGGTGGACTTGTTACCCCTCAGATGATCGAGGCATTCTCTATCTGCGGAACTCCTGATGACTGCATGAAGAGAATCAAGGACCTTGAGGCAATCGGAGTTACCCAGATTGTCGCCGGATCTCCAATAGGTCCTGACAAAGAGAAAGCAATAAAACTTATAGGTAAAGAAATCATTGCAAAGATGTAAGTTTATTACATCTTGCATAATTTTTTTTAATTTTTTATTATATTTTTAAAAAACGTCTTGCCGGTAAGGCAAGAATATCAAGGTGTTGGAGGTAACTAATTGCCACCAAAGATTGCAGAAGTCATTGAACATGACGTATGCGCAGCCTGTGGAGCATGCGAGGCCGTATGTCCTATAGGAGCTGTAACTGTAAAGAAGGCGGCAGAAATCCGTGATCCAAACGATCTGAGCCTGTATGAAAAAGGAGCTGGGTATCTTGTCTGTGAAGGTTGCTTAACCTGCAGCAGAATCTGTCCAGTAGTAGACGGCTTCATTGAGAATGAGCTTGCAAATGTGCGCACGTTTTTTGCCGCAAGGTCCAGGGAAAATGCTGGCAGCCAAGATGGAGGAGTTACCAGTGGTATCCTTAAGTCTCTTTTCAAGCAGGACAAAATCGACTGCGCAGTAGGGATCACTCGAAACGAAAAATGGGAACCAGAAGTCGTTTTATTGACAAGTGCTGAAGACGTTGAGAAGGTAAGAGGAACCAAGTATACTTCTGACCCGGTTGTCGCAGCCCTCCGGGAAGCCTTTGAAAAATATGATCGGATTGCAGTTGTCGGGGTGCCCTGTCAGGCTCATTCTGCGCGGCTGATCAGGGAAAATGTAAGCGAGAAAATTGTGCTTATCATCGGACTACTATGTATGGAAAGTTTTTATCATGACGTAATGCTTGATAAAATAATCCCGGAGATTATGAAAGTCAAGATAGAAGACGTCAGAAAGATGGAGTTCACTAAAGGTAAATTCTGGGTCTACACCAGTGACGGCGAGGTTCACTCCGTGCCTATCAAGGATGTAGCCAAATATGCCAGAAACCCCTGCCATCACTGCTGTGACTACACTTCAGTCTTTGCCGACATTTCTGTAGGTTCGGTTGGTGCTCCGGATGGATGGAACTCTGTGTTTATAAGGACAGATATCGGAGAGGAATACTTCGATATGGTCCGCGAAGAAATGGAAATCATGGAAGATCCAAAGCCTGGCCTTGAGCTTGTAAGAAAGCTTATTGATATGAAGCGCAAAAATAATGCTGAACATTTCAAAGAGGTCTGCAAAGAGTTCAGCTTTGAGACAGGAATTCGTGACGAAACTGTATGAAATCAGAATATATAGAGAATAAATAACAAGTGTATCATTGGAGGTTGAAATACGGGATGACGCGAGCTTTTTATATTGGACGTTTTCAACCGTATCATTTTGGTCACCATACCATAATCAAGCAGATTGCGGAAGAAGTTGATGAGCTGGTTGTAGGCATAGGAAGTGCTCAGAAAAGTCACGAATCAACTGACCCATTTACGGCAGGAGAAAGGGTTTTGATGGTGTACAACGCGCTTGAAAATCTCCCAATCCGACACTATGTTCTCCCTATTGAAGATATCAAGTATAACTCCATCTGGGTCCATCACGTTGCGTCCCGAACGCCTCATTTCGAAGTAGTATACTCGAATAATCCGCTGGTTATTCAGCTCTTCCAAGAGGCTGGAGTTTGCGTAAAACAATCTCCTCTTTATATCCGGGAAAGATATTCAGGAACGGAGATTCGGAGACGAATGGTTGCAGGGGAAAAATGGGAACACCTTGTTCCAAAGTCAGTCGTCGAAGTGATAAAGGAAATAGACGGAGTAAACCGCCTCAGGAACGTTTCAGCCAGCGATAACAATTCTTCCTTATAAAAGTGGTTACTCTTATGAAGTTTGTATAATCACTTTGAAATCTTTCTAGATTCAGTATAGCTTCTCTTCAGTTTTTATTTTTCTTACTTTTAGTTTTTCTTGTTTTTGTTTATTCTTTACATTTCCTCTTCCATTATTATTTCAACCTTCTTTCCATTTTTCTGTTCTCTTTAGGAATGATGAAAATATAACTTCAAATTTACAGTTCAGGAATAGATCCATAATTTCATTATCTTAAATCTGTGTGTAGATTATTCGGTGACAACTGCATAGTCTACACATAACTATTTGTCTCTATCCAGGTATGGCTAATACTCTATTATTTTTTTTAATAAGTTCACACAGCCAACAGTTGTAAGTAAATTAAAGAGAAAATGTTTAATAAAAGAAACGACTATTTCTAATTGTGAACTCTTATAACTTTTTCGTAAAGATGTTGGATCATTTTCTATGTGTTTTGTAATACTGCGTTTTAATTTTTAACCTTAATTTGACATATAAGGTTAATTACTGAAATTGATGCTAATACTGAGCACGTTGAAGAGTACCTATATTTTCGAAGAAGCAAGAGGCAAATAAAAACATAGAACAGACTGTTTATTTTTTAACTGTTTGTTAAGAAATAGCATAGAAAGATCACTCAATCATATGAAAATATATCTCCCTGTTAAATCGGGGGTTTTAATCCGGAAGAGTATATTTTCATTACCAGTGAAAATAGGACTTAAAAATCGATATCTTTGAACATTTTATGGTTGAGTGTATACTATGGAGGGTATAAAATGAGAAGAACTTTATTCAAGACAATATGTATTTTCACGTTGATCTTCTTTGTCATGTCAATGACAGGAGCAGCCGCATTCAACACCTCATGCAACAAGAACAAGTGTAAAACAGATGCAATAAACGATACATTCAATTGTAAATGCAAGTCTTGTTGCTATAACGTGCTGAGTAATGACAAAGGATGCAACCTTAAAGTTACATCTACAGGATGCTTTACTACCAAACTGGGCGGCAAGGTATGTATGAAGAGTAACGGTAAATTCTGCTACACAAAGCCAGCGAGTTGCAAAAAATCTTGTATTGACAGTTTCAAATACTGTGTAAAAGGTAAGGATGGAAAAACCGATTGTGCAACCGTTAAGATTAAAGTCAGATGCTAAAAATGTTCATCAGGCGATTGTCCTGCCTGTTGTAACGGAGCAATTTAAGGGAAAAGGAAGTGTTAATCTTCCGGGGATCCAGTCCCCACATCCCTTACCAATTTCCTCCTCTATTTAATTCAGAAATAATTAAGTTCCAAACAATTAAGGAACAAGATCAATCCAATCAATTGATCCGGGTTTATAGTCCAGCAATTCTTTTTCACTGCCACTTAAAATATGATCTACTATTTTTTCTATGTGTTGTCCTGTCTCTTCAATGCTCTTTCCTGTTGTATTTATCTCAAAAACATTCTTACACCATTCAAAGGCTTCAACCAGGATCACATCGAGAGCCTCAGCCTCAATATTTTCCCTTATTTTCTCTTCCGAATAGCCACGTTCTTCCAGCCTTAATTTTAACTCAGCAGGATACAGCCTAAGTACAATCACGATATCTGCGATGTAATGGGCAAGATGACTCTCAAGAATTATTAGCTCATTTTCCCTTCCATTAATCATCTCTTTAAGACGCTGTCTGACAAGTTCCATATCCGCAATAACCGCATCCCTTTCCTCATCGATCTCGGTGTAAAGATGCTCTTCTTTGATCATTTCGTTAAGGTGGATTACTTTCCAGTGCCTTTTTTGTTCAATAAACTTACTTACCGAGGTTTTTCCAGTCCCTGGCGTACCGGTGAGTCCTATTAACATGGAAAAAAGAATGGATTTATATCAATTATACTTAATGCAGCCCTTAAAAATTATTCGAAAAATATTTTTTACAAAACACACCAGTCTAAATCTTCATGATACACCAGTTTTATACCTTTCTGATATGCCAGTTTTATATTTTTCTGATATGCCAGTTTTATACCTTTTGAGCAAACACTCAACAACATATTTCTAATCTAGAGATTGTAGTTCAAATCACTTTATTCTTTCAAAGTCCCGATAACAGGAAAGTCCTTAAACATTTCAGGCCCATGAGGTGCCTCGTCCATTTCTTCAGTAAGGTCTTTTCCTGCATCGTGAAGTCCCTGGTGTATACCATCCTCCCATAAATAGCTGTCTGAGACATCATAGACCTGGCCCTGATAGGCAACATAAATCTTTCCATTTTTACCATTATACTCTGCAAGTTCTTCAAGTGTGTATTCTTTCAATTTCCATCTCTCCATTTCAATTTCAATTTCAATTTTAATTTTAATTTTAATTTTAATTTTAATTTTAATTTTAATTTTAATTTTAATTTTAATTTTAATTTTAATTTTAATTTTAATTTTAATTTTAATAACTCATTTGACTAAAGCTTTCAGTTTCAATTGCAGTCACACATTTAACATTCTTAACATCTCATTGACCTCAGTAGTAGGAAGTTGACATTGAAAGTTCTGGCAGACGTACGCAGTAGCTTTTCCATCTATAGGAACCTGCTCTTCCGTATATTTTGCCAGCTTTGTAATTTCAGGATCCTTTCCTTCAGGTCTGAATATCAGCACTTTATTAGGAATAAAGTACGTCCAGAGTTCTTCGAGCATCTGTCCAGCGTCCGGAGATTCATGCTTTCCGGCAATTACCACTTGATAAGATGGGCCCAGACCAAAATCAAGAGCTGATAAGAACTGCGTATACCCGGAGGGGATTTTTTTGATGAGTTTTGAAAAAGCGCGTTCAAGCCCTTGAGCTCTATCTTCCAGCTCGGAATCTGCAGTTATCCTGGAAAGCCTAAGAAGATTCAGCATCTCAATAGAATTTCCTGAAGGTATGGCTGCATCCGCAAACTCTTTTTTCCTGAAAATAAGTGACTCGCTGTCGTCAGCAGTAAAGAAAAATCCTCCCTGAACGGGATCCCAGAAGTGATTGAGAAATTCTCTGTTAAGGCAAAGAGCCGCTTTAAGATAATCCAGTTTAAATCCTGCCTCGTAAAGCTCCAGGAGTCCATGGACCAGAAATGCATAGTCATCTGCCGTTCCGGAAATCCCGGATTTTCCGTCTCGATATCGATGAAGCAATCGCCCATCGGGACTGTAAAGTTTCATGAGAATGAAATCCGCAGCTTTTTCGGCAGCTTTCAGGTATCTCTCCTCGCCAAAGGCCTGGAAACCTTTTGCAAGAGCTGCAATCATAAGTCCATTCCAATCAGTTAGAATCTTGTCATCTTTTGCAGGTCTTTTACGTTTATTTCGGGATAACAGGAGTTTTTCTTTAGCCATTTTTACCCGGCTCTCAACTTCATCAGCAGAAATTTTTAGTTCGACCGCAAGCGATTCGAGAGAGCGAGGCATATAAAAAATATTAGTCCCGGTTTTTTTACCTCTTATTTCTTCTTCAAAGTTACCTCTTTCACTGAGATTAAACACCTTTGTAATCAGTTCTGACTCCTCGGGACTAAGAACCTTTCGGACTTCTTCTAAAGTCCAGAGATAGTACTTTCCTTCCTCCCCTTCTACATCAGCATCTTCCCCACAATAAAATCCGCCTTCCTGAGATATCAGATCTCTTAACACATAGTCAAGAATTCCTTCTGCTGCTTCCTTATACAGTCTCTTTCCGGTAACCTGATAAATTTCAGTGTATGCAGTTGCAATAAGAGCCTGGTCGTATAGCATCTTTTCAAAGTGAGGGACAATCCATGTATTATCTGTAGAGTAACGGTGAAAACCCGAACCCAGGTGGTCATGGATTCCTCCCCTGTACATATTTTCCAGGGTATATTCAACCATATGAAGAGCTTCAGGGTTCCCGCTACGTCTCCAGTATCGGAGCAAAAATAATATTTTGTGTGGGGTAGGAAATTTGGGAGCTCTTTCGAAACCGCCATATTCGTTATCAAAGGAAGTCAGTAGCTCTTCGTAAGCTTCCTCCATTATTGATTTCCCTATGCCCTCTCCTGCTGACTCTGAGATCATATTCTGGATCGTAAACGTGATTTTATCAGCCGACTCAAGGACCTCTTCGTGCTGCCTGTCCCAGATTTCCTCTATTCGAGGCACAAGCTCGAGCATTCCTGTCTGGCTAAAACGAGAATTTTTAGGGATATAGGTTCCTGCAAAAAAAGGCTTCATGTTTGGGGTCATGATGATATTAAGAGGCCAACCACCTCTTCCAAGAATAATCTGGCAGACTGTCATATAAACATTGTCAATATCCGGCCGTTCTTCGCGGTCTACTTTTATGCAAACAAAAGCCCTGTTCATGAGTCTTGCTACCTCTTCATCCTCAAATGACTCATGTGCCATTACGTGACACCAGTGGCAGGTAGAATATCCAATTGATAGAAAAATAGGTTTATTTTCTTTTTTGGCTTTCTCAAAAGCTTCTTCTCCCCAGGGATACCAGTCCACAGGATTATATGCATGCTGGAGGAGATATGGGCTCTTTTCATTTATCAGACGGTTAGGTTTTTTGTTTTCTTTTCCCAGTAAAATCCCTCCAACTTTTCTTCAGGCTTTTATTTCTTGCCAGGCAAGCATTCTTTCTTTAAGGACTTTGGATATCCCTACGTTTTCCCTGACAAAGATTCTGAGAGCCATTATTGCCTGCAAACCTGGAAGAGATGCCTTAGCAGTTTCTTTATCAGTTATTGTCTCAGTTTCCAGTAGTTTTAAACGATACTGACGACGAACTTGCCCCGAATTTACAGATATGGCATGTTTCGATGTCCCTACTTTTTCAAAATAAGTCCTGCCGGAACGCAGATTAAACTCGTTAATAATATCCATTCTAACTCCCCTGGTCTAAACCTATCTCCATAAATTTCATGCTGAACAAACATGATATTCTTTGAATAACATGCACAACCAATGAAAGTGCTTGCAGATGGCAGCATTTTCATGCTAATGAATGGCAAACTCTGGAGTGGATTAATCTGTCCCTAATACAATGATAATTTTATTCAAGTTTCTTGTAAGTCTTTAAACTGAAAAATTAGGTACAGCCAATTTCCCCACTTTAAATACTCGTCTCCTGAATATCAATATATCGGTATTCGAAGAGAAGTTATTTACTAGTAAATTAATAAGTCAGACCAGCTATTTTAGAAGCAATATAGGCAGGAAACTTCCGAAACATGGAGATTCGTTTCATATTAAAGTTCCTGCACTTTATATAGTTTAGAAAAAAAGTTAATTAACTGACATGGCACTATTTTATGCTATTTTTTTAGATAGCTGCAACTACGGAACATTTCATGAGATTGCTTGCTTTTAAATGGACTGAGGTTGCCCAAACTCTTCACTTTTTTCCTCACGAGTTCCCATTTTCAGGAAATTTACAACCTTTGAGACTCTATATGATTGCTCCTGCTTTTTTTCGGCTTCTCTAGCTTGATATACCCTAACCGAGCGAAGAAGGTCGATTTTTCTGAATTCTGGCCAGAAAGGAGCACAGAAGTAAGCTGCACATTCACTTCCGTTAGCCTGCCAGGGAAGGAAATTTGAAACCCTTTCATCGCCTCCGGTGCGGATGACAAGATCCACATTAGGAACCGAGATCCCTGGGGCCGGATACAGATGTTTTGAAATTAGGCTTTCATTCACTTCCTCAAGAGAGAGTTTCCCATTGGAAATACAGACTGCAATATCGCGGACTGCCTGAATGATATCCTGCCTGCCTCCATAGGCAATGGCAACGTTCAGGTAAAATTTTCCGTAGTTTTTGGTGGCTTCTTCTATATTTTCAATTGATTCATTCAGAAAAGCAGGTAATTTTGACCTGTCTCCTATGACGCGAACCTGTGTTTCTTTTTCGTGTGTCCTTGGGTCAGAGTAAAGTTTCAGTAAATTTTCGTTAATAACATTGAAGATCTTGTCGACTTCTTCTTCGGAGCGCTTAAAATTTTCTGTAGAAAAAGCGTAGAGAGTAAGCTGCTTTACGCCGATCTCATAACACCACTCAATTACTCTTTCTGTAGCTTCTCCCCCCATTACATGCCCGAAACTTGAATCCTTTCCCATTTGCCCTGCATACCTGCGGTTTCCATCCATAATCACAGCTATATGATGCGGAATTTCTGAATTCAGAATCTTTCTCTGGAGTCTTCGCTCATACTCATTGTAAAATATACGGAAGATGCGGTTTTTCAAAAGACGGAGCCCTGCACGAAAGATTCCCCTTCTCTCAGGTATAACATTTAATTTTTTTATGCGTTTTCCTCCTGAAAATATCCAGATCTGAAGACTATCCGCGTAGATTTCTCGCTTAATAAAGCTTAACGCATTCTCTTGTCCAAGATATTAATATCTCTTTTGCTTAATAATTCTATTTGTTGAGTCAATCCCCAAACCAATTTTGTCCTCAAATTAGTAAAACTTAAAAACTATTTTTGTGATCAGAAAATCGATTGATTACTCGGGACATGGCATTCAGAAAAGTGATTTTGAGTGTTGGAATCGCTGTTTACACTGAGAATCTATGTCAGACGTAAAAATTGAATGCACTACAGCTCGTTTTGTTGAATTAAATTTTAGAAGCCTCCAGCTCTTCCATCTTCCCAGTTTTTGCGTGAAGTAAATCATAGTATCTCGAAGCAAGATTCAAAGCCTGCAGTCACTCCATTATTTTCGCTACTTTAGCAGAATCAGTAAGCAGTTTCAAAATTGTTACCTAAAAACAGATAGCGAGAAGAGTGGCTCAGTAGTTTTCAAGCACAGAGCCAACAATGTTTTTATAACTTTCTTTCAGGGAATAGACGTTGTGATCTCCGGTGACATTTATGCTCAAGATCCCGAGCCTTGTATTCATAAGCCCGACCATAGCCGAGACTCCACGGTAGCTTACCTCAAAATTTCCTTTATCCAGGTAATCGTAAACTTCACCGGTGGTGAACTTGTCTCCGGTCAGGAAGAGATTGAGCACAACCTTGCGTATCCCGTTTTCATCCCTGCCGAGATACTTGATCAATCTCGCTCTTACCCTTTCTTCCGCAGTTTGCAGTTTCGGACACCTCAGTTAATGATTGAATTATATTGATTTAGCATTATATTGTTCACTATTCTTTTAGTTATAAAAAGTATACGACCTCTGAGTAGAGGCGCTAAGAAACGAATACCCTATATCCTTATCGTTTATATATTTTAGGATTGCTTTTTTGAATTATTTATATAAAGTACAAATTTAATATTAACACATAAGTTTTAGCACACTGTCAACGACAGTAAATAATCCACGTTTTTTTCAGATTAAAATTCTCCGATCTCGATGCTTAAGGAAGTTTGAGAACTGTAAAGTATGTTAAAGAATTAGGAATAATTTATACGAAACTTAGCTATAAATCTAAGCATAAACGACAAAGATACATCACATAGAAGTGGAAATAACACAGCTGGGCCCGGCACCTGCAACTCTAGAAGCACTTTCCGGATAAGATTGAGGTAAGGCAGGAGTTTTTCTCGATCCGGCCTTTGAATCCT
The DNA here is from genome assembly GCF_020804205.1 of Methanosarcina sp. DH1. Lineage (NCBI taxonomy): Archaea > Methanobacteriati > Methanobacteriota > Methanomicrobia > Methanosarcinales > Methanosarcinaceae > Methanosarcina > Methanosarcina sp. DH1. Next base: position 113,582 of record NZ_WJBJ01000020.1, read on the forward strand.
TCTTCAGTAAATATCAATAAATAAAGAGCGTGGAAACTATATACTAAACCTAGCATATGTAAGTGGACTACATGTACAACGATTATTTAAAGTTGCCTTTCCCTGTTTCTCTTGAACATATCCCTTACCTGTGGCAACAGAGTGATGTTCTTGTTTTTCTTGTTGACCTGGATAATTATGATACATTCAATACAAGTTACCTCAGCAGGATAGAACTGGAATATCTCGAGAGGTTGAAGACAGATCACTTTAAGAAAAGATATATTGTCTCCAGAACGGTTTTAAAACATATCATATGCAAGGTTGCTAATGAGCGATCCGCCTCCGAAATATCCACATACAAAAACGAAAATGGGAAGGTCTGTGTCCTTAACCACAATGAACTATGCATTTGTATATCTTATACCGAGAGCCTTGCAGCCCTTGCAATCTCAAAGGTTGATGTTGGTATTGATATTGAACTTGTGAGAAAGCTGTCTCTTAAAAGTATTATTAAAAACCTGTATAAGAAAACTTCACTCATGGACGAAACTGTAGATGAAACCGATTTTTTAAAAATATGGACTTTAAAAGAAGCCTATTCCAAGTTTTCAAACAAAAAGATGCATCTCATTTTTAATAGAGAACTGGACCTCAACAGTGTTAATCATTTAACCTGGATTATAGACAACAAATATTTATTCTCTATTGTAACCTGTTCTGAATCGCACATCATCGATATAAATCGTCTTCAAAAAATCGAATGTACCTGGGACTGAAGATTTTCGATGAAATTTAAAGTTTAAAAAAGTAGTTTAAAATTCTGCACATTTTTCTATATTTTTCGGGTTTATCTGTGCGCATATGAATAGCCGATTGTATGGAGAATATACTAAATATATATTTTTATTGTGTGAATAAGGGATATCATCCAATGAATCCGAATGCAAGCAATTGACTTTACTTGAATTTGATCTCCACCAGCGTTTTTATCAGCCAGGAAGTGACTCAAATTATTTATATAGTTGTATTACGTAATTATCTCTTGGGACTCACGTCATTATGGGCAGAAATGCGTTATTTATGATCACTGGTCCGCTAAACAAAACGCTGGGGGTATTAATAAATGGAACAAATAAAGAATGATATAGTCGGTTACTTAAAGGCTAATTCTTTTATGGACAGTAACAGCAGTTTGAAAGATAATGATTCTCTCACTCAAACCGGTATTATAGATTCCATTGGCTTGCTTGAGCTTATGGACTATATCTGTGAAAAATATTCTATAGAGATTCCTGAAGATATGCTGACACCGGAAAACTTTGATTCACTGCAGGGAATCACTAATATGATAACTAAACTGGCGAAGTGAAAAGTCATGCGAATTGATGCGTATATCACTGAGTACGCTAGAAAAACTCCTCAAAGCATTGCCCTGGAAGAGGGAAAAAGTTCAATTTCCTATGACTGCCTTGACAATGATATAAACTCTATTGCTTCGCCTTTAATGGATTTTAACCACTGCCGATTTGCAATACTGGCCGAATCAGGCATACTGTATGTGAAAATACTCATGGCAGTATATCGATCTGTTAATATCGCAATTCCTCTACCAACAGAATTTCCCAAATTCAGTCTTGAGAAAATCCTTGATGCTGCCCATGTCAACAATATCATCACAACCGATACACAGTACTCAAGATTTGGAGAGGATTTTTTTGAGCGTTTTGGAACTGTAATAGTGGTTTCCGGCAATACTTCTGGAGAGATTTTGCGCAAGAGGATTGAAGTCGAAAAAAATAATCCGGAACTACAACTGGTTCTTTACACTTCAGGCACGACAGGTACCCCAAAAGGGGTAATGTTAAGCGACCGAAATCTGGCATCAAATGCAGAATCAATAATAAAGGTACTCAGGATAACTTCCAGAGATAAAGGAGCACTGGTGATATCCCCACATCACGCTTTTGGGAATTCCATAATTAACTCCCATCTGGTATCTGGCAGTTCAATCAGGATTGGAAATATGAATTTTATAGACTCTGTTTTCAACCTTATAGGGTCAGGTGTATCAATATTCTATGGGGTACCCAGTACCTACCGTATACTCCTTCGATATCCAGATAGATTCAAAAGGGTCTTTGCAGGCGTTAGAACCGCTGCATCGGCAGGTGGAGGGATGGATGAGGATATTGTAAAAGATATAAGGGGATTAACTCCAGATCTGGAGATTCTGCCTATGTATGGGCAAACTGAAGCTACGGCAAGGCTTGCCTACCTGCCAGCAGAAGATGTAGATGAGTTCGTTGGCACTATAGGAAAAGCAATTCCAGGGGTTACACTGGATGTCTTTGATTCCGAGTACAGACCAGCAAAACCTAATATTACGGGTGAACTGGTTGCTACAGGAGACAACATTATGCTGGGTTATCTGGATGATGAAATCGCCACTGAAATGAGAATTATAAACGGATGGCTGCATACCGGCGACCTCGCACAGAAATTACCCAACGGATATATCAAACTACTGGGACGCAAGGATGATCTTATAAAAATCGGTGATCATCGCATTAACCCAAGAGAAATTGAGAGAAATATAGAGGAAAATAACGAAGGATCCAGAGTTTTTGTCGTACCTGTGCACCATGAGCTTATGGGGACCGCAATTAGCCTCATGGTCATACCCGGAGCAGGGACAGAAATTGAAAAGCTGTTTGCGTTCTGCCGAAATAGCCTGCCAGGCTACCTGTGCCCAAGAGAAATACTATTCATTGATCACCTTCCCTTGAGCGAGAATGGGAAGATATCCAATCGATCCATTATAGAGGAATACAAACATGTCAAAGCTAGTATGTAAAAAGTGTGTTCTGGATTCCGAGATTCCAGGTATACAAATTAATGAGGAAACAGGCCTCTGCCACTTCTGTGAGACATATACTCCTCTTAGTTCACAGGAAAAAAAAGAATACCTGGCCAGAATAGAAGAACTTTTTAAGCAGTACGGTGGAAAGGGGAACTACGATATAATTTATGCACTTTCAGGTGGGAAAGATTCGTCTTACACACTCTACAAGCTCAAAAAAGACTATCCCTTCCTTAAGGTACTGGCTGTGCAATTCGATAACGGATTCACTTCGGAAAACGCAATAATAAATGCAAAAAAAATGTGCAAGATCACAGGATGCGATTATTTCCAGTTGACAATGGAAAAGGAAATTCTTTATGATACATTCCGAAAAGCTGCAAAGTCATACGATGCATTTCCAAAGTTTGCCAAATATCGAGCCAGTGATATATGCAATGTTTGCATCACTATTATTAAACAGAAATTGATAGAGCAGGCTATTCTTCAAAAAGCACCCTTCGTTGTATTTGCCTTTACAGCTGGACAGTCTCCTAATCCCATAATCAACCTATCAGTCAATTTTATCCAGTGGTCTAGAAGCTTATTTGAGAAACAGCTTCAGAAAATAGGCATTGATGATAAGGATGAAATTTTCCTCCTGAAAAAAGAAGTTCTTGAGAACACAGGTGAAAACGTTCCGAGTATTCTGCATCCTCTGTGCCTATGGGATTACAGTGAAGACAAAGTGCTTGAAACCCTTCTGGAAGTCGGGTGGGAACTTCCGGGAATCAGTGACAGCAATTCAACTAACTGTACGTTGAACTCCTTTGCCTGCTACAACCACATGGAGAAATATGGGTTTCATCCGTATGCCTTTGACGTAGCAGGGCTTGTTCGAAGCGGGGAAATGTCAAGGGAAGAAGGGTTTGAAAAAATTAACCAGGAACTGTCACAGCCATTGATAGAAGAGGCTGCAAGAAAGCTTAAACTGAAAGTAAAAAAATCACAAAAAATGCTTGTTAAAATCTGAGTATAAAATAAAGAGTTAACTGTATAAATTAGATTCAACAGTCTAACTTGAACAGTCTAACTTGAACAGTCTAACTTGAACAGTCTAACTTGAACAGTCTAACTTGAACAGTCTAACCTAAACATCTAACCTAAACATCTAACTTGAACAGTCTAACTTGAACAGTCTAACCTAAACATCTAACCTAAACATCTAACCTAAACATCTAACCTGAACAGTCTAACTTGAACAGTCTAACCTAAACAGTCTAACCTAAACAATCTAACTTGAACAGTCTAATTTTAAAAATCTGATTATTTGAGGGGGTAATGTTATGCAGATTACAGAAGAAATGAGCATGAATATAATAGAAGAACTCAATGGGAACATTGAAAATATAGCTTTAAAGCTCAGAGGTTTTATTAGAGATCAGGTAACGGGTTTTAAGAAAAAAGGAGTCGTTATAGGGGTTTCGGGAGGAATTGACTCCGCAGTGATACTTACCCTTTGTGTACAGGAACTCGGAAAAGAAAACGTGTATGGACTTCTCCTTCCTGAAGAAGAATCTGCCCCGTCCAGCAAGACTCTGGGAGCAGATATTTGTGAAAGTCTGGGTGTGTCGTATGAAGAAGTGCCGATCTCTCCTATTCTAAGATCGCTTAATATCTATGATAAGAAAGAACAGATTATAAAGAAAGCCTGCCCGGAGTATGATGCCAGAATACATAAAACGTCACTGATGCTACCTGATTTTCTCAACACTGGACTGCTAAATGTTCCTTATATCCGCCTTGTAAAAAATGGGGAAACTGTTGGAAAGTACCGGCTAAAAGCGACTGATTATCTTGAATTAATAGGATTGCAAGGTGTTAAACAGAGATCCAGAATGCTCGTTCAATATATGTATGCCGAAACGATGAATTACGCAGTTTGCGGTACGACCAATAAGACCGAAATGGTCCTTGGCCAGTTTGTGAAATATGGGGATGGAGGCGTAGATCTTGAGCCTCTGGCGGACTGCTATAAAGTCCAGGTTTATGCTCTGGGGAAGCTGCTCAATGTTAATGAAGAGATCATAAAGCGCCCTCCAAGTGCTGATACCTGGAGCCATTACACAACTGACGAGGAATTCTACTGGCGCATGCCGATTCAGATCATGGATCAACTACTGTATGCCCAGGAGCACCATTTACCCCTGCAGGCAATTGAAAAGAACACCGGGTTGTCCAGAGAGACAATAGAAAAAGCCCAGAGGCATATCAGTAGAATAAAAGATAACACCGAATATATACGAGCCGCGCCGCCTGTTTGCTACATTAACAGGTAAATTGCAAAAAAGCCTGTAGAAAAAGTTATACCGGCTAAAATATGACTAAAATCAGGACTTCAGGGATTTGCCTAAAATCGAGACAGGGCTTTGTATGCAGCAAGTATCTGCCTGTAAACTACTGGAAGCCTTTCTGGCAGGTTGCTTTCACATAACATTGTCAACTACCAACAGCTAAAGCAGTGGACTTCCTGCTTCGACTTTCGTGAGAAATTATACTTTATCACTAATCTAAAAGTGTGAATATGAATACAAGGGTCTCAATTGTTGAATGCCAGGAATACTCGAATGCGAAAGAAGCGGTAAAGGAAGCATTAAACCTGATAGGTGGGCTTGAGAAGGTTATAGTTCCTGGAAGCCGCGTCCTCCTCAAACCCAATGTGCTTTCTATCCGGCCGCCGGAGGATGCCGTTACCACCCATCCGGCGATAGTGTCCGCTATGTGCGAACTTGTCTCAGAAGCAGGAGGCATTCCAGTTATAGGAGATGGGTCCGGCATTGTAAAACCCGGATTTACTACGACTTCGCAGGCTCTTAAAGCGTCCGGCATTGAGGGTGTTGCTTCTGACCATGGAGTTGAGCTTATCAATTTTGAGACCTCAGGTTTTGTTGAGGTTGATGTTCCAGGTGCAAGGCAGTTTTCTCATCTGTACATCTCAAAAGCTGTACTCGAAGCAGATGTAGTAATCTCGCTTCCAAAGCTCAAGACCCATGAACTCACATTGTATACAGGAGCAGTCAAAAATTTCTTCGGTGCCGTACCTCAAAAAACCAGAAAACAGGCTCATTTCCTGGAAGACCGCCACCGCTTTGGGGAAGCAGTTGTTGATATATATTCTGTTGTCAAGCCCCAGCTTGCAGTTATGGACGGAGTGGTCGGAATGGAAGGAAATGGCCCATCCAATGGTACACCTGTCTTTTCAGGCGTGATTGTGGCAAGTTATGACTGCGTAGCCCTGGATATTGTAGCCTCTGAGCTCATAGGAATCGATCCCTTGAAAGTCCCTACAAATAAAGCTGCACTCGAAAGAGGATTCGGGACCGAGCATCCTGAAATTGTAGGGGTGCCTCTGGAAAAAGTAAAGGTCAGGTTCAAAAGCCCTGAAGGTGGAATTACGGCTTATATACCAGCTTTCCTTAAGAAAATCCTTCGAAAGCAATTAGCTGTAAGGCCAATTATTAACACTTCAAACTGTGCACTTTGCAAAGCCTGCGTTTCAAACTGTTCAGTGCATGCAATTGAGGAAATAAACAGGACACTCAAAATTAACGAGGAAAAATGTATTCACTGTTATTGCTGCCGCGAACTTTGCCCTAACGATGCGGTAGAATTAAAAAAATCACTGCTTATGAAGCTTGTGAGCAGAAGCAAAAGTTAATGAAAAATTTTCAGTAAATAGAAGAGTCGTCTGGGAGTCTGTTAATTAACCAGGCTGGAAATTAGTGTATTTAGCAGATTGCCAACGTCAAAATTAATTATTGACTATATGAATTTATTTCTTTATTTATTTATTTATTTATTTATTTATTTAGTTATATATGTGTTTATGTAACTATTTATCGATTTATTTGTCGATTTATTTATCAATATTGTTAAGAGCCTATCCGAAAAGTCAGTAATGCATGTTGAAAAATCATGATGGATCTATAATATCAAAGTATCCGTTCCGGTTTTACATAATTGCCTATTGTTAAAGTTACAGCAGAAAATCACTTTTAGGATAGACTCTAAAATACCAATGAAAAAATCGCATAAAAAAATCGGATAAATATATTACAAATAATTTGAGAAAGAAACGGTATAAAACAATTTGATAAAGAAATAATATAGATAGGAAAATAGCATAAAATAATTTTAGAGGGAAATGGGGGTATTCGCACGACTACTTTAGTGTCTAATCGAGATCAAGTAACCTTTTGCGAAATCGCGGACCATTATCACAGTAATAAACTTCTTTTTGGCATTAAATATTTTAAAAACTGGATTCTGGAACGGCTTGCTTCAAGCGCTCCCATTCCTTCATGGAGAGCTAAATTACACAGGATGCGGGGTGTAAATCTCGGGGAGAATGTATATGTCGGCTATGACGTGATTTTTGATAGGATACACCCTGAATTAATCACGGTAGGAGATTACTCTGAAATCGGCGATAGGTGCATATTATCTGCACATACTAGAGGAAGTTTGACTACAAGACAGGCATACCCGAGAACTATGGCTCCCATAAAAATCGGAAGCGGAGTCTCTGTGAATCCGGGATGTATAATCACGCAGGGTGTTGAAATCGGGGATAACTCAATAATAGGTATCGGATCTGTAGTTAGCCGCGATATATCTCCAAATAGTCTTGCCCTGGGCTATCCTGCAAGAGTTGTTAAAAAACTTGAAGGCGTAGGTGAACTTAAAACCTGATTTTAATACATTCACTGTTTTATTTTTCGTCTTTGTAGCTTAGCTCAAAACCGTACTTACTCAGGGCAAAGAGTGCCATCATTATTATAGAACAAACAAAAAAGACCGATACAAAGGATGCCATAAGGTAATCAAAAATTCCGGTCCCCCGAAAACCTATGTCCATCATTGAAAATACACTGATCTTTTTCTCGTACAATGGATAAAGGTACTCACAGCCGCCTTCACTTATGTCATCGAGCAACAGGTGAGAAACAAATGCAGCCTCTGCAAGAAGTCCGAGATACATCGCCCTGCCAGTCTCCCTGTATTTAGCGTATCCTGAAACGATCCCGAACAGGACTGCGAGAAGACTGAATAAAAGTGAATGTGTTGGAATCGGGCCGGCCCAGCAATGCTCCATATTACCGTTTACAAGCAGGCTGTGAATGACCACGATATCCGGGAATAAGGAACAGATACTGCCTACGAACAGCAGAAATATTAAATTCGTTGAACCCTTAAGAGAAAGTTCCCCTCGAAAAAACGATCTGCCAGCAGCAAAGACTGCTACTGCACTTATACAGAATACGAAGAATAGTACATGTACAACCGGATAAGGCATAAGAAAACACTTAGGATTTTCTGAACATAACAAATTTTAAATTTACATAGAGTTGGTCCCCCAACTATTTAAAATTTTTTAAAGTTGGTGCGCCGGTGATACTTTTCCTTGAAACAGATTTTTACAGGAGCTAATTAACTTTAAAGACGCCTCATTAATTCAGGAAAGAATTTTTCCTTGTCCGCTTATTTACCCGGAGACTAATATCTTAAAGAGGAATCAGCTCAACAAGCATCCCGTCTTCGAATGGGTATCTTTCAATAATAATAAGCCTTGACCCGGAAGGTTCCAGTTCTTCTTTAATGTCTTCTTTTAACTCTTCAAGTACCCACCATGCGATCTCGATTTTTCCATCTTTTATTTCATACAATTCGGATGGAATTTCCATGTTCTGCAGAGTTTTTTCTGCAAGTTCCTGGTCTCCCCCTTCAATTACACCGTATACAAGAGTACCGTCGTCGGTGATTTCGTCAAACTCCCTTGCAGTGTTCTTTGCGATCCGTTGAAATCTTTTGCGGAGCTGGACTGCATCCTTATAAATTGAGGAACAAAAATGGGTCTTTTTACATTTCGCAAAGGCAATTTTGGCAAATTTACAGGAACCGGCAGCCGCACTGGAAGTGTCGGATTCAAGGCAAAAGCCATTTTTCAGGAGGGCTTCAGAGTTATTATCCGAAAATTCGAGTTCATTCAGATTAAGGAAAACTCCCATTTCTTCGGCAAAAGCTGCAACTTTTTCTGCTCCTTCTAGAGAAGGAATCTCGATTCCGGCTTTGATTCCAAACTCCTTTGCGTTTTGCAGAACACCTACATATTGACTGTTTTTAAGATTTTCCCAACATTCCTGCGGTGGATGGAAACGGATTTCATCAAGTCCTGCATCTGCAAGCTTTTCAAGGATCTGCCTGCCAGGAGCCAGGGATGTATAGAGATGGATGTGGTGTTCTATTCCGAAAGAAGCTTTGAGCATTCGGATGTAATGCAGGACTCTTTCGAGCTTCAGCAAGGGCTCTCCACCTGTAATTCCTGTCCCAAGAGCATTCATAAGCTCAGCTTCTCTCAGTAAATCTTCATCGCTATTTATTGGCCTCTCATTCGCAAAAACAAGGTCTTTTCCTCGCCTTTCATCGGAAAGCGGACAGTAAAAGCAACTCCTTGGGCAAAGACCTGTTACGAAAAGGACCATTTTGGCGCCTTCCTGGCAGAGTCTGCACCCTTCAGAGAGATAACTGTAAAAAGAGCCGGTTTCATCTTCAGTGAACTGTTCCATACCTGAACTTGCATATTCTTTTTTTTATATATAAGGCTTGTTTTTGGTTTCAGATTGAAAGTATGGAGACACCTTTATAAAGAAGGAGCTTTTCTCAGAAACTGATATAATCATAAGGTTCTAAAGGTACACTGATGTCAGAACAAAATGGATACGTTGTGGTTTTTGGCTGTAAAAGATGTGGAAAATGCAAAGATGTCTGCCCTGTGGACGCAATTTATGAGGAAAACGAGATTTCAAAGATCGATCAAGATAAGTGCACACGTTGTATGAAATGCATAGACGTATGTACAAACAAAGCCATCATCTATATGGAATAAGGCGTTAACATAGAAAAGATTACTATTGATATTAGAGAGATTTCTGTTAGTGGACGAGATTCCAATTGAGGTGAATAGGATTTCAATTAACGGAAAAATTATAGATATTACGACCCCGATTTCCCCTTTTACAAAGGTTTTTCCGGGAGACCCAATACCTGCAATTGAGAAGGTCTGCACTCTTGAAGAAGAAGGCTGTGCTGTCTCAAAGTTAAGTTTTGGAAGTCATACCGGCACCCATGTTGATGCTCCTTCTCATATCCTGAAAAATGGCCCGACTATTGACAAGCTGGAACTCAAAAACCTAATGGGCACAGCCCTGATTCTCGATTTTTCATCACAATCAGGCGAACTGACTGCTGACATTCTTGAAAAGGCCTTCCGGAACATGGAAGCTCCTGAAAATATCCCTATCCTACTTCTGAAAACAGAAGCTTTTTCCCGAAAACCGAACAGTGCAGGTAAGGTTGGTCCCCCTGGCGAAGAGTCAGACCCTCAAAACATGGAATTCGGGAAGGAAAAATCTGGCACTGCATATCTCGACGAAAGCGGAGCAGCCTGGATTGTCGAAAAAGGCTTCAAGACGGTTGGGATTGATAGTTTTTCTGTGGATAATTTTTATTCCGAAACTCTGCCTGCGCATCATATCCTTCTTTCAGGTGATGTGAACATAGTAGAATGTCTTGAACTCAGCTCCACAGAAGCCGGAACCTATTTCTTCATCTGCCTACCCCTTAAAATTGAAGGGTGTGACGGCGCACCGGCAAGAGCTTTGTTGGTTACTTACTCTTGATTTTTCACTTTTGAGATATTACTTTTGAGATATTACATTTGAGATATTACTTTTGAGATATTACTTTTGATTCTCCATCTTTGATTCTTCACCTTTGAGTTTTCACCTTTAATTCTCCACCTTTGAGATTTCACTTTTGAAGTTTCACTTTTGATCTTTTGTTTCTGAACTACATAGCATCCTTCAAAAATGAGACATGGTATATCTTGTCCCGTTCTGCATGACCAGCTCAAACACAAATTCTCCTGAAACAGGATACTCGATTACAACTCCCGTTTTTTCAAGAGATGACGGCGTCAGAGAATTTTCCTGGCTTCCTGAAGGCATCCATATTCCTTCTGAATCCTGCTCGCCTTTTATAAAGTGTACCGGCTTTCCTTCAAGAAATAATCTCTTTTTAATTCCGTTTTTATACTGGTAGATAATGGTATTGTTTTCAAGAACCCATTCCGAATCGTTCAGTTGCCCATTGCATTCGGGATCAGGGTCCACTCCAAAGCTAATATATCTGACTGCAACAGGAAAGGAAAATTTGAGGGTACACATCGTCCCTTCAGGACTGTGACTCTCAGCAGAATCTCGGGCATATCCTTCCTGAATTGAACGGATAGACAGAGAAGCGGCCTCAACCTGGGATTTAGTTTGCGCCTCTTCCAGAACAGGGCTCGTGGTATGCCAGGCCTGAATGGCAAGAATCATCACTACTGCAAGCAGCCCAAGATATACAATAAGTTTTAGTGGGATAGTATCTGCAGCCATAGTGTCTGAAGCAAGATTTTTCATATAAGAATTAACATGCTGTACACAATAAAAAATTTTACTTAGAGTTTTAAACAGATAATCCCTGCTTAACAAATCACTTTTGACTAATGGACAAAATTTGATTAATACGTCGTCTTTGATTAACAGACAACTTTGATTAACAGACAACTTTGATTAATACATCGTCTTTGATTAACAGACAACTTTGAGAACAATAAAAAAAAGAGAAAACTTGAAGGACAAAGAATAGATTAAAACATAAACAATAAAGAAGAAAAGAATAAATCATCAAAGGATAAAAATACAGAAAATCAAGAGATAATGAAAAATACATGGAGGGTTTGGGATAGAAGAAGAATCTAACGAAAACTTGCTCTGTATATGTTTTTCAGAAGAACAGCTTGCCGAAATAAAGAAATATGCAGGCATTAGTGGCATGGAAGTTGAAGAATTTATAAAAAGTGTTTGCCTGGCTCACTGTATCCAGCAAATGGAATGTCTTTATGGGGAAAAAACAGAAGCACCTGAAGCCATAGAAGGCGCTGCAAAAACGGACATCGGACTAAAAATAGAACCAAGAAAAGTTGAGTTTAAAGGCCAAAAGACGGGTCCAACCTCAAAAGATCTGCTCAATGGGCCACTCGTTCTGGATCAGCAGTGTATTATGGATTTATTTGCAATCAAACGAGAGTTCGGCAATGTTTCAAATAACAGAATTATCACTATCGCTCTGAAACTGGGTCTAAACCAGCTCAGTGTAGCCCTTAGCCTGCTTAAAGATAAACTGAAAGAATGAGTAAGCGTGGGAAAAAGGGAAGGATTAATACAAACAATCCTTTCCAGTCAGTTTTTCTGCAGTTGCAGATTAATTATTCTTACTGTCAGAATTATAGTCAAATCTTACCGTCAGGTCTTTCCAGTAAGATTTTCTGTGGTTGCAGTTTACTAATTCTTGAGGTTAAGTTTTGTCAAATCTTAATGCCTTACTATCAGGTTTTTTCAAGTCTACCCTTATACCATTCCAGAAAACTGTCGATAGCCCTGCGACGATGGGAAACTTTATTTTTCTCGGCGTCTCCGAGTTCTCCGAAGGTTATGCCCTGGTACTCGAAAATAGGGTCGTACCCAAAACCGCCTGTGCCTCTCTCTTCATGCGCGATTTTCCCTTCAACTATACCCGGGAAAACCAGAGGCTCTTTTCCGGGCTCACAGTATCCGATAACGGTCTTAAAATACGCTGTCCTGTCGGATTCCCCTTCCATGAGCTTAAGCACTTTCGGGTTCCCGAGTCTGTCCTCTATAAAACGAGAATAAGGCCCTGGAAAGCCGTTTAAGGCTTTTATGAAAATCCCGGAATCGTCTACCATTACAGGCATGTTCAGTTTGTTTGCAACATACTGCGCCCCATAAGATGCAATGGGCTCAAGGTCGTCCTCCTGAAGTTCAGGGTAGCCGTTTTTGTCCTGAATTACCTCAATTTCGAAAGTCTTGAGGATGTCCCTTACCTCGGCAAATTTGCCTTTATTTCCCGTAACAAATACGATTTTATGCATAACGAGCCCTCTTTTTTATCTCATCAACACGCTTGAGTACATCCTCTGAATCTATAAAAGTTCTCTGGTACCCTTTTTTGAAAGCTTCAATTAGTGCCTCGTGGTTACGGTGTGTACTCTCAAAAGTCTGGAAAAGTACATGGACATCTACCCCTCTGGCCTCAAGTCCTTTATCGTAATACGCAAGCCCGAAGTCAAGGAGATAAAGCCTCTCGCCTGCAAGCAGGAGATTTGAGGTCGTAAGGTCCCCGTGTACTATACCCCCACTGTGGAGTTTTCCTACAAGTTCTCCTACTTTTTCAGAAAGGTCCGGGGTAACCAGGTATTTTATGGGAACACCATCAATATACTGCATCTTGAGCTTGAAATCTTCCACATCATAGATAATCGGCGTAGAAACCCCATGCCTTCGGGCTTCAGACATCAGGCGGGCTTCTGTCCGGTTTCTTTCAGTCCTGATCCTTTCATCAATCTCTTTATGCCTGTAAACCTTCGGGACTCTTTCCTTAACAAGTACCTTCTTCCCTTCAGGCCCTTCTTCCAGGTAAACAATAGCCTCGGCTCCATTATCCAGCATTTCCCCATGTTTGAGAGAAGTTTCGGGGGAAATTTCAGGAACCCTTTTCATCTTTTCTTCCTGTATCCAGGTCACTTTCACGTCATCAGTCCGGTAACTGGGGTTTACGCGAGAATCTTCAAGGGAAAGAGTGTTTCCGGACTTATACATTAGAAGCCCCGTATATGCGATCATTGTCCCGTTATCTCCCATGAAGCGTTTTTCGGGCACATAGAACTTCGCGCCTCTGGCTTCGCACATATCGTTTAACATTTCCCGAAGCCTTGTATTTGCCCCTACTCCTCCTGCCAGCAAGACTTCTTTTTTTCCGGTGTGAGCAAGGGCTCGCTCTGCAACCTCAACAACCATTGCAAAAGCCGTTTCCTGGTAAGAATAACAAACATCCTCAATAGGCGCTTTTTTCAGAGCTTCGCTGGCGGCCGTGGAAAGCCCGGAAAAGGAAAGGTCCATGCCTTTTACCACATAGGGGAGATGGATAAATTTCTTTGCGTCTTTTGCGTATGCCTCGATCTTTGGTCCTCCAGGATGCGGCAGGCTAGCCCCTCGCGCAAACTTATCAAGGGCATTTCCAAGCCCTATATCCAGTGTTTCCCCAAAGACTCTATACCGCCCTCCCATATAGGAAATAACCTGAGAATTGGCACCGCTTACATAAACCACTACAGGGTCCGTTGCAGGAGTTCTCCAGATCCCAATTTCGATATGAGCGATACAGTGGTTGACCCCTATCAATGGAACGCCAAGAGATATGGAAAGCATTCTGGCTGCCGTTGCAACCGTTCTCAGGCATGGTCCGAGCCCAGGCCCCTGGGAGAAAGCTATTCCGTCAATCTCTGAAGGATTGACTCCCTTTTCTTTTGCTTCTGCAAGAAGCCTCTTTATAACGCTGGCTGCATACTTTGCATGATGCTGGGCTGCTTCCCTGGGGTGAATCCCTCCGACTGTGGGTTTATAGGTCTCTGTGACCTCGGCAATAATCTCGGTTTCGGTAACGATTGCGGCACTCAGGTTCCAGGCAGTGCCCTCGATTCCAAGGATGAACGTGTTTTTCAAGGCTTACGGTCTCCTTCCAGTCCTTTTTGCTGTCACTGCCTTCGATAATACAGGAGAGAACTTATATACGTTTGCATCTCCCGAGTTCCGTCACCCGAGTCCCGTCTCGGGAGGACGGGGCCGTTTCGCTCACTTCGTTCGCTCAAGCGGGGTAATTTATGAACACARAAGTTTCGATGCAAGAGTTCCGTCACCCGAGTCCCGTCTCGGGAGGACGGGGCCGTTTCGCTCACTTCGTTCGCTCAAGCGGGGTAATTTATGAACACAGAAGTTTCGATGCAAGAGTTCCGTCACCCGAGTCCCGTCTCGGGAGGACGGGGCCGTTTCGCTCACTTCGTTCGCTCAAGCGGGGTAATTTATGAACACAAAAGTTTCGATGCAAGAGTTCCGCCTCGGGAGAGTGAAGCCCTTTTCACGGGGCTCAAGAGGGATAATTCATAGAACTTACAGGATTTCATTTAGCTCGCTCAAGCGGACTTTTACTTTTTCCAGAGCTTTAAAAATCTCCGAGTTTTCTCACGCTTTCTTCCATAGGTTCGGGAAAGAACAGGCTTCTCTCAAGCTTTTCACCAAACTCCTCAAGTATGGATTCAGGAATATCGAGATCAGGGTATGGAGGCGTAAGAGGCTCAAGTTCTTCTTCACTCGGTCTGCCTTGCCTGAAACCGGGGAGGAACAGGATGAGAACTAAAAACAGGATAAAGACCATGTATTCTCTGCCGTAAACCGGCCATGAAATATTCCCTGTGAGAGAGAAAAGGTGATTTATATAAGCCGCGGGCCAGGAGATAATTGGAAGGGATAGCGCTGCCGGATGGGACAGTAGAAGACCGGATATAAAAAGGAAAATTAACCCGAAACTAAGCTTTTTAAGCAGATGGTTTGTCTTTGCATCAAGCCACCAGTTCCACCAGGCAGGTTTTAGAGGGCCTGTATGAAGATTTTTCAGGAGCAAGTCTGCAGGCTTTTTTACTTCGTCTGGGGGATCCAATCTCAGGCATTCATCAAGTCGATAGGCAGCTTTTCGGAAGTAATGCGCTCGGCAGTAAAAAAGCCCCAGAAAATAAAGGGCATAAGTTTTCAGTTCATTATCTTCGGACCTTTGCCGGATAGCTGCTTTTTCAAGTTTTCCTGCAGCTGCAAGGAGCATAGACCTGAAATGTGCACTATTCTCCTCAAAAGACGCTTCTGCATACATATACCTCGCATACACGTCCCAGAGCAGCAATTTCAGGTCTTCCGTATCCAGGGCAAGAGCTCGCCTGAAAGACTCAAGTGCCTCCTCACAGGCCTGCTCTTCAAGTTCTACCCGGCCTTTCAGGTTTCTTGAGAATGCATTTTCAGGGGCTTCTGCAATTGAATCTTCAAGCTCTTTAAATGCGCCCCTGCTGTTTCCAAGCCTGAAGTAAAGCTCTGCAAGTCCGTTTCTTGCGTGGAAATTTTTTGGATTTATATCGATTGCTTTTCTGTACGCCTTGAGTGCTCCTTCGAAATCTTCCAGCTTGAAACAGGCAAAGCCCAGAAGGCAGAAAGGCAAGTCCAAGTTACTCTCGTTAGTTGTCAGTTCCTCAAGTACTGAAATGGCTTTCTCAAACTCCTGCAGCTTTATGAGGGTAAAAGCTTTCATGACTGAAGCCTGGGTGTTTTGAGGGGCGAGGGTAAGAATTCTATCAAACACTTTCAGGGCTTTTTCCCACTCTCCACAGTGCGCAAAAACCAGGCCTTTTCCGGAACATGCAATATTTTCAGCTTCAGAAAGTTCCCTGGCGCTTTCAAAAGCTTTTAAAGCATCCTGATACCTGCCAAGGGCGTCCAGAGCAAGCCCTTTAGCATTCCAGAGAATTTCCAGCCTGAAATATAGTTCATTAGAGCTCAAAATCCCGGATCCTTTGCGCTCCCCACTTTTTATGGATTTCTTTGCATCTACGGCTGCGTAAAGATCCTTTTCGGCACCCTCAAACGTTTTCAGAGCTTCGTCATAATTTTTTAGGCAGAAAAGAGTAATTCCTTTACAAATCCGGGAAAAAGAATTTTCAGATTCCTTTTTTGCAGCATTATCAAAGGCTTTAAGAGCTTCACTATACTCTCCCAACTCGGCAAAAGCAAAACCCCTGTACTTCCAGCTCTCACCTCCAATTTCTCCTTCAGGAAGCTCACCAGACAATTCCAGATATTTTTTAAAAGCTGTCTGGTGCTGACTTACGAGAACATAATCAAAATTAGAATTATAATGTTTGAGTCGGGAGAGAGTGACACCCCGGTTATATCGCGCAGGTAAACTTTCATAGTCAAGTTCGAGAAGGGCCTCATAGGCTTCAAGAGCTTCACCGTATCTTCCAAGCTTATAGAGTGCATTTCCCCTTCCGTTCCAGGAAAAAAGGTTTTCGGAATCAAGTATGAGAGCCTCTTCAAAGCTTTCAAGAGCTCTTGAATAATCCCCAAGCGTATAATATGCCTCTCCAAGACCGCTCAAAATGCCACAATTTTCAGTTCCGGAAGAGAGGGCTTTTTCATAAGCCTGCAAAGCTTCATAAGGCATACGCATAGCTAGAAAGCAGTTGCCGGTTCCTCTCCATCCTTCCGGACTTAAAGGCTCGGTCTCAAGAACTTTCCTGAAAGCATCGAGAGATTCCTGGTATCTTCCAAGTGCCAGCAGGGCTTTTCCTTTACCGGCTTTTGCCTCTATATTAGAGTTGTCCAGTTCAAGCACACCTTCAAACACATCAAGAGCTTTCTGGGGCTTGCCAAGCTGTCCGAGAAGCCTGCCCTTTTCTAGCCTGTTTTTTGCGTTTCCTGGCTCAAGGATAAGGCTTTTTTCGAAAGCTGAAAGGGCTTCCTCTTTTCTCCCCATGCCTTCGAGAATTCTTCCCTGGGTTTCCCAGGCCACGGCAGACGCGGGCTCAAGTTCCAGAGCCTTTTCACAGGTTCTCAAAGCTTCTCTCCTTCTGCCCAGGGCAAGGTATGCTTTTGCCTCACCTTCCAATGCTCCCGAATGCGAAGGTTCCATTTTCAGAGTTTTTCCATAAGCCTCAAGTGCTTCTTCATTTTTCCCAAGCACTGACAGGGTTATCCCTCTATAGTACCAGGCTTTCAGGTTTTCAGGATTTAACTCGGCAGCTCTGGTAAAAGCCTCAAGTGCTTCTTCGTCTCGTGAGAGCTGTTTTAAAGCAAGCCCGCTGTAGTACAGGGCACCGATGTGCTTTTCATCTCTCCCAAGCACACCGTTAAAAGCCTCAAGCGCCTGTTCTGGCAAGTTCAGGTATCCGAAAGTAAGCCCTTTGAGGTATCGGGCAGGAATATTGTCAGGATCAAAATCAAGCGCCACTTCAAAAGCCTTCAGTGCTTCTTCCGGACGGTCCAGATAGCGAAGTATATTTCCCCTGTACTGCCAGGCAATGCTATCCTCAGGATTAACCTCAAGTACGGCATCAAAAGCCTCAAGCGCCTTCTCAAAATTTTTCTCTGCGCCAATCTGATTTTTCAAGTTCAAAAAAGCAAGAGCTTTACTATACCAGGCTCTGGCATAAAGAGAATTCATAAGCCCTCGGAATCTTTTAGTAAAATTTAGCTAATTTAAAATTCATTAAATTATATACGATACCTATTATAAATACGGGTGCAGAAGATAGTTACTGATTTGATACTCAATAACTTAGCCTCTCCTTTAAACTTAAGCCTGGACATTATAAAGAAAAGAGATTCAATAGAAAATTAGCACCCTCTTGGCTCAGCTAAACATCTTCATTATGATTCAGCCCTCTTGAACGAACGAAGTGAGCGAAAAGGACACAGTCCTCCCGAGGTGGAACTCGTGAAGCGAAACTTTTGTGTTCATAAATTAACCCGCTTGAGCGAACGAAGTGAGCGAAACGGCCCCGTCCTCCCGAGACGGGACTCGGGTAAAAGAACTAGGAAATTAAAAGAACCGCAGGAAATTCCTGCAGTTCGGGTTGAAAAAAAAAGTAAGATAAATTATTGAAGTAGATTACTTCTTGAATTCGGTATAGCCGCACTTCCCGCAGGCGAGGCGGTTCTTGTGATCGGCAAGGAATGTACCCGGTCCGCATCTGGGACAGAACTGTTTGATTCTGGTTACGGAGTCGCCCTGGACTTTATAGTAATCTTTTACTGCCATGTATATGCACCTCGCTTAAGCCTCTTCTCCCTCAGTTTCCGTTCCTGGGGCAGTGTTTCTCTTCAGGACGTATTCCAGTTCTACTTCCTTCATGCGGTCAGCATTTTCGTAGAGTTTGGCATATCCTTTGCCTTCCTGCATTCCATATTCGGTTTTGATTCTCTGGACTACCAACAGTTCAAGAGGGGCGTTCAGCATTGCAGCGAGTTTATTCCTGACGTCATTTCTGGAAGGAGTCGAACCTTCATATTTCACAATGAAATCCAGTTCCCTTCGGTTTAAAAGTGCATTATTCTTGTCTTTAAGAATTCTTATGTCCATCTAAAATTCTCCGTAGCTTATCCAATTCATAATTCTGATTTTTGCTGATGAGTTTCTCAAAGAGAGTTCTTATCTCCCCTTTTTTCTCCTCAGTGACCCTTACAAAGACCACGCCTTCATCGGGCTGTCCGTACAGGACTACAGAGTCCAAAGGAGCCAGAAGGATTACAGGAAGGGTTGCCAGATCCTCTTCTCCCCTTACAAAGATCCTGAGAGGCTTTTCGAAAGCAAACGCCTCACAAAGAGTTTTAATTAACTCATCAGTAATAATTCCTGCAGGGTTGTCCACAGATACTTCACTATATACCTTGTCCATATTCCGGGCTGAGACATCACTGGAAACCGGCTTTCTTTTGGTACGGTTGTCCACAATACAGATATCCGGAATAATCCCGACCTCAAGCAGGTGGAAGGTAGTAACATCCCCTACGGATATAAGTTTTGTGGGGCTTCCAAGCTCTCCTTCAAATTTCTCTATAGTATCCCTGCCCTTGCCCCTGTAAAGTATACCCAGGGGCTTCTTCATCAGTGGACGAAGCTCTCTTGGAAGCTCAATGTGAACACTCAAATCAGCGCACCTTCAAAGCAAATTTATCCGGAATGTCAACCCCAAGCTTTTTTGCTATTTCTGAGCGTTCAGGGTCCAGAATAATTACCAGCCCACTCCATTCCTCTGCAAGGTCCGAAGTCCCACATATAGGGCAGTTTTGTCCTTCCAGAACTCTCATGCAGTGTCGACACACTTTTTCTGCCATACAAATCCTTTTCCTTTTCAGACAGTTCCTTCAGGAACAGCTTCATGAGACTGTTTCTTATTACGGGCTTCCTCAAGCCACTGCAACTTTCCAAGAGCAGTCTGACGCATAGTAAGGCCTATTTTACTCTCTTTAGGCTCTCTCTCGTTGATGCTTACAGCGACAACCCTGGCCCTTACATGGTCACCTTCAGCAATGGATTTGCCTCCATTCTTTGTCACAAGCCTTGCATTTTTGGCGTCGTATGAAATAAAATCGTCCGTAATCTGGCTGACGTGAAGTAAGCCGTCCATTGGTCCCATCCCTACGAAAACTCCAAAACCAACGGCTTCAACAACTTCGCCCTCAATAATCTCCTGGAGCTCAGGCACGAACATTATTGCCTCGAATGTAACATCGTAATATACTGCCCCATCTCCTACGAGGATATGCCCTTCCCCTATCTCGACTATCTTGCAAATAGCAACGAGAGAACCAAGTTTTTTGTCAACCTGCCCCTCGAGTTTTTCTCTTAACGCGTTTTTAACAGTTTGCGTCACCTCTTCCCCTAAAAGGGTCGGAGGGATACGGACTGTATCAACGAGCTTCATCATTTTATACATCTGCTAATCACCCGTAAAAACAATCAATTTAATGCTGCCCGGTAAAATACCATAGTTCAGACAAAGTCCAGTTTATTTTTCTGTCTAAGGGATATGGTCTGGATTCCTTTTTCGGCAAGCCTGCGCTTTAACCCGATATCATTTGTCAGAACCGCTGCCTCCATTTCCTTTGCCAGCCTTAGAATTACATCATCTGCAGGACCTACAGCAGGAGTTATACGCTCGCACCTGTCCATCATGGACCTGGCAACCTTTGCAGCTGTTCTGTCCGAACCTCTTTCCCGCTTTATGAGTTTTTCTATCTCGAATACTACAGCCTCAGGAACAAAAAATTCGTCAAATCCCAGCCTTTTCAGTTCTTCGAAAATATCCACTCCGAACTGGACCGGGATCATGAACCCATTAGTATCAATTATAACTTTCAACTCTTAATTACCCCTACTCCAATAAGCCGCCAGCGAGAGTCGATTCTCCTGCTGATAGCAACCCTTGACCCGATGGCTGCGCTAATCGGACGTTTAAGGGCCACCTGCGCTTCATTTTTCCTGGCACTTGTAACCACACCAACTGTGGTTGCTGTTCCTATATTGAGCATAAGGGGTTCGCTGGTTTTGATTTCATTGATTTTTTCTTCTCTTGTAACTCCCACTACTCTCTCTAGCAGGTGTAATTCCATGACGAACTGATGTCTGGTCTCAGGAAGGGTCCCAGGTGCGCCTGCAATCTGTCCTGTTAAAGAGTCGCCTTTTGTCAGTGTAGGGTCAAGATAAGTTCCGACAGCCAGGAGGCCTCCTGGAGTTGCTTCTTCTACCTTTGTTGCGCCTGCAAAGATAGACGAAATCGTTGTCAAAATCGGAATCCATCTTGTAGCGCCTTCGGTTGTAACCTTGATTCCTGGCCTTATTTCCAGCTCGTCTCCGGGGTGAAGGACTCCTTCAGTCAGAGTTCCTCCGATAACTCCCCCACGCATTTCTTCAATTGAAGCCCCTGGCTTGTTAATATCAAAAGAACGGGCAATCAACATGCTGGCAGGCTTGTCTACTTTGTGGACAGGAGTAGGAATCACGGTTTCCAGAGTATCGATTAGGACATCGATATTAATATTCTGCTGAGCCGA
Source organism: Methanosarcina sp. DH1 (assembly GCF_020804205.1). NCBI lineage: Archaea > Methanobacteriati > Methanobacteriota > Methanomicrobia > Methanosarcinales > Methanosarcinaceae > Methanosarcina > Methanosarcina sp. DH1. The sequence continues at coordinate 135,017 of NZ_WJBJ01000020.1, forward strand.
GATCGGGATTACAGGTGCATTCTCTGCAACCGTGCCTTTAACAAATTCTTTTATCTGACGATAGTTTTCAAGAAGGCGTTCTCTGGATACAAGGTCAATCTTATTTTGCACTATAACAATATTCTTAATTCCTATAATATCCAAGGCCATAAGGTGTTCTTTTGTCTGGGGCTGCGGGCAGTCTTCGTTTGCTGCAATTACCAGTACTGCCCCGTCCATAATAGCGGCGCCTGATAGCATAGTAGCCATCAGGGTTTCGTGTCCAGGAGCGTCTACAAAAGACACTGTCCTGTGTTCTTCCGTCTTTTCTCCACAGTTAGGGCAGGTCTTTTCTACAGTATAACATTGAGGAGAAGAGCATTTGGGACATTTCATGAACAGGGAGTCTGCATACCCCAGTCTGATAGAAATCCCTCTTTTTACTTCCTCACTATGTGTATCTGTCCAAACGCCTGATAAGGCTTTAACAAGTGTGGTTTTTCCATGGTCGACATGTCCTACCATGCCGATATTAACGCAAGGCTGACTCAAGTTGTAATTTCCTCCAGTAAAGTGAAGTGATCTGATATAAGGCAGGTCTATCATCCTAAACCTGAACCATAAAATTTTGAATTATTTTTCCAGTAGGTCCGCAGATTCCAACCCTTAACTCATCTGGTCTGTAATTTAAAATGCAATTTTGAATTAAAGCGGGTTTGGGGGAACGGAAATATTCCCCGGCCCATAGTCTGGATTTCCTGAATTATAAGTTCGGGTAAATTTTATAATTATGTTTTCGTATCACGGTTTAAAGCTTGCAGATTCAGGTGATACTTTTAAAGTTTACGGTACCTTCATAGTTAATATCTACTAATGCCGGAAAGCCTTAATAAATTTATGTGACGATAGCGTCAAGCTTCTCCAGTTCGAGGGCACGCCTGATCTCAAAGGCCAGTCTTCTTCCCGTACTCATTGGTCTTCTCCAGAGCGAGTTGCCATAAGAATGACCTACTGACATATGAACATTAGTCCCACCGCCTACTCTTGGGGCCACATCATAAATATAGAAGTTAAGATCCTTATCAACGCAGGTCTGCAGGCAGAAAGGCCCTATAATCCCAGGAGAATAATGTTCCTGTGTCGCTTTTACATATTTTTCTCCCATTTGAAAGACTTTCTCAAGGAGAGACTCGCGCAGAGTTGCAGAGTTATGCCCGCACACTGTGTATTCAGGAGTTAACTGGCTTTCTGCCAGGGACATTTGCTGCGGGGCAGGAAGCCTTACATGCCCATCAAGGCTGGTCTCAAAGCGCCAGTCAATCCCAAGGAGCTCCAGCTTGCTCATTTTCGGCTCGATTGGGGAATAAAACATATCAAGGTTGAACACAGGACCTATGATATAACGCTCTATCCTTGCATTCTCAAGGGCCTCACGTGTGATAACTCCCTGCTTAATTAGAGCCTCGGATTTCTCCGTATATTCTCTGTAACTTGAAGCGGTAAAGAATCCCCTTTCGAGTTTTTTTACTGCATGCGGGAGCTTGACCATTACAAGCTCATTAATATCCTTTGGAGACTCGATTTTTTCCGGAAAAGGAAGCCCTGCTTTTTCCAGAATCCAGTAATAGCTCTGCTGCTCACTGCGTTCCTCGCTTCGGAGAAGGTTCCTGCTTCCCACAAGAGGCACTCTGAAGTTCTCTTCAATCTCATCTATACTGCAGTATGAAGTAAAGGATCTGTTCGGGACAAAAAGCACATTTTCGTCAACCAGTTTCTGCTGGTTTTCAGGCAGGAGAATTTCGTTGTATTTTTTGAAAACAACGGCCTCGTCAACAATCCCCCTCATTACTTTTCCAGAAAGGTCTCTCTGAGCCCTGAAGTATTCACTGTATGTTTTCTCCCTGCCAGCCTGACATACAGCAAGAGTCCTGAACTCCTCTTCAACTGCCCCATCACAGATGTCGAGTCCTGAGTGAGAGCCTATAGTTCCGACTTTTATCTTATCAGCGTGGGTATAGTAGCCTTCAACGATTTCCTTAATTTCGTTCCTGTCAATCATATTTAATGTTCCTTGGCTTTGGAAATAAATCCTTTCAATGAAATGGTAATAGGTATGACTTTAAGATATGATTTTGAAACCTGCCACTCGAGAGAGATTCCTCGAAATGCAGGTCTCACGACTATTCACCAGAGATTATGAAGTAAAAATCCTGAGAGGTTTTCCCCATTAACGGCTTTTACCTATAAAATCCCTTTCTAATATAAGTAATCATTTATATAATGAAAGAAAGCAAGAAAGCTCTAAAGCAAGAAAAAGTTAGACCAGAACAGATATCTGAACCTTTCCCATTGGTTTCCGAATTCAGAGTTTCCTTCAGTTTTTGATACTTTTAGGTTGGTTTCCGGATTAGGAGTTTCATAGTTTTTGACACTTTCTTAAATCGACCTGAGGATAACAGGTGTAATAAAAGTCTCAATTATGGCTGCAACCAGAAGAAGAGGCAAGATCCAGTGGAAATAAAACGTAAGCCCCTCTTTAAATTCACTTTTTATCTGGGTAGGTCTACCTATAAGGGCAGAAAATACCTGGTATCCGAGCCGAAGTCCTATTCCTGCAGAAAGGAAGACCATAGGCAGTTCCAGTATCCCATGGGGAAGAAGACCAAGCAAAATAAAGAACATTCCTCTTTCCTGAGCTATAAGATAAACGATAACCCCCACAACATATCCATTAAAGGCTATAAAAATTACCGGAAGAATTCCCAGAGCCAGCCCGAGCACCAGAAAAAGCAGGCTTAAAAATGCATTATTAAGAAAAATTGTAAACATTATGAAAAGAGGGTTCATTGTCATGATTGACGCAAAGCGGGAGCTAAAACTTTCTCTGAGAGTCTCAGCCATAGAAGGGAAACTTGCAGCTGAATAATAGCCTACAACTAAAAATACAAAAAATATAAAGGCCATAAGAAGTGCATAAGGCCAGATAAATCGCAGATATCCTTTAAACCCTTTTTTTGGGTCTTTTCTGCTATCGTGCCAGGCTTCTGCCGCGCTGCTTCCGGGAAAGAAATCTTTCTCTTCTGCAGCATATCCCCGGTTTTCCATCTCCCCTTCAGGAGTTCCTGCAGTCTGTACTCCTGTTTTTCTCTCATCCGAATTATAATCGTCCTCTCTTTCCATACCTATCCCCACCAGTAATTTTCAGCTCATTTAATTCTGTTCCAAATACATATGATGCCTGCTAAATATCTTTTTATCTCAAATTCCCATCATCATCCGGATAGTGTTCCGGGTTGCAGGAGAGAGACCAAGGATCAAAATGACCATTTTTATCAGCATTTTCAAGTTCAAGGAACGCTCGTCATCCTCAAACTGAGTGTCAAGCACATAAAGGACCCCTACAAAGATAATAAGCTTTAATGGATACATAACCAATGCGGTGCCAGTCAAGTTAATAAGATAGGTGGGCACTACATGTTTTTCAAAGTATCCAAGATGATCTACTCCTATGTATGTCGAAGAAGCATCCATCAAGTGAGCCATCAGGATAGAAAGGTTCAGGGGATTGGTGAATATTGAGGACTTGAAATGACGGGCAATAAGATAAAAGATAAAGGTTAGACCTATTCCTGCCACGATTACGAATACGGGAACGTAAGGGTATACTATATTATCGAAATGGAGGAGGACAGCGAGATTTATGAAAAACCATGCGAGTCCGAAGCCTGCAAAAGTGAGATGAAAATCTTTTACAAGCCCTGCTTTCTGCATGCGGATTGAAAGCCAGAGGCAGCTTATGGTTATCGCAAAAACCAGGAAATAAATATTGGGAGTTATGAGAAGATAGCTAAATGGCGGGTGGAAGATACCTGCAGGAGAATCTTCAATTACACGCAGGGAAGACCCTGCAAGTACGAAAGGCAGGACAGATGCAATAAAGCGAGGGGTTATTTTTACCTCAAGCTTTTCGAGCAGCCTGAAAACCCCAAATATACAAATACCCAGTATTATTGCCCAGGTAATGGTATTTACAGTATTATACCCTTCATCACCTCTTATGGGGTCAAGATAATAGGTATTAATAAACTGTGAGATATTATCTATTGAAAAACTCATCTTATCACTCATTCAAAATGGCAATATCCTAATACAATCAATACTTACAATGTATATGCCGAACTTACTTCCTTAATCAAGAGGATAGTGTTCTTCTCCGGTGCTCGATCTTCGTTCTAATATAAGATATTTCTTTCCGAAGGGTTCTACCCAATAAGCGTTAGCAATATTATATAAGCTTTGATGTATTACTGTATTTTTATAATTAGTTATGATATGTTAGTAGTAAAATTGTCATACATAATATAATGGTAAGAATAGAGAATTTATAATGATATAAACATAAAGATTATTCTAATATAAACATGGAAATAGTCTTAAATAAGTTATGAGTAAAGAATTATAAATTATGAGTTTTGATATCTCATGCTTCAAATGCACTTAAAATAAGACCTCAGACCCAAAGAACACTTTAAATAAGATCTCAGACCCAAAAAACACTTTAAATAAGATCTCAGACCCAAAAAACATTTTAAACAACATATCAGACCTGAAAACATTTTTAAATATTAATAAGATCTCTGACTTGAGACGTATTCCAGACTGGGATTATAAAGAATCAAGTTAATGAGTTAACGAAATTGAATGTACCTGATATGCCGCAGTCTGCTGATACTCTAAACTTATGATAATCTAAACTTATTGATACTCTAAACTTATTACTTCGTACGTATATTCGGGTTTATAAGAGCCAATTTACAATCTATCGTAATTGAATACTGATGCAGGTATGAAATTGACCATTAACAAAAACAGCGCAAAATGGATGCAGCTTCCAAGAGATGTGCTTGTCGGGCATGGCGTGCTTGAGGAAATTGGAGATGTCTGCAGGGACCTGAAACTGAAAGGAAATGCGCTGATCGTAACCGGAAGTACTACAAAGAATATTGCAGGCAAGAGAGTCGGTAACCTCCTTGAGAGTGCGGGTTGTTGTAGTGCGGAAACGGTTCTGACGTGCAAAGCTACTAAGGAAGAGGTCGAAAAAGTTATGGAAAAGGCCCTTGAAGTAGAGGCTACTTTTCTCCTTGGGGTTGGGAGCGGCAGGTCTATTGACCTTGCAAAACTTGCTTCGACCCGACTTGAACTTCCTTTTATTAGCGTGCCGACGGCAGCTTCCCACGATGGCATCGCATCTTCCCGTGCCTCAATTGTGGATAATGGGATAAGTACGTCTGCACAGGCCCAGGCTCCTATTGCCGTTATTGCAGATACTGAGATTATTTCAGCAGCCCCTTTCCGCTTTCTTGCGGCTGGGTGTGGAGACATAATTTCCAATTATACAGCAGTGCTGGACTGGGAATTTGCAAGCAGACTCAGGAATGAATATTTTGGGGCATATGCTGCAGCACTTTCCCGTATGGCTGCCCGAGTTATTATTGATTGTGCGGATTCGATTAAGCCTGAGCACGAGACCTCGGCAAGGCTTGTGGTAAAAGCTCTTGTATCGAATGGGGTTGCGATGAGTATCGCAGGCTCTTCAAGACCTGCTTCGGGCTCGGAACATATGTTCAGCCATGCACTTGACAAGATAGCTCCAAAACCCGCGCTCCACGGAGAACAATGTGGAGTAGGGACAATTATGATGATGTACCTCCACGGAGGAAACTGGCAGGAAATAAGGGAAGCCTTAAAAAAGATAGGGGCTCCTGTAACTGCCGAAGAACTGGGTATCGAAGATAAGTATATAATTGAAGCCCTGTTACATGCACACAGCATTCGCCCTGAGCGTTATACAATTCTCGGTAGTGGCCTTAATCCCTCCGCGGCTGAGAAAGTTGCAAAAATCACAAAGGTCATAAATTGAAAAGTTATTCTTATTCAGTCTAAAGCTAGGAATGAATGCCTGCTCAAGATACCGAGTTTAAGGTAGGTTTCAGTTCAGAAATCCAACAACCTGTACCGGTTAAAAAAATTAGGTTAATCTGGAGTCTATTAAATTTCAATAAGGGAATCATTTAACTTCTAATCAAGTAATCACTTAACTTTCCAATCAAGTAATCACTTAACTTTCAATCAAGTAATCACTTAACTTTCAATCAAGTAATCACTTAACTTTCAATCAAGTAATCACTTAACTTTCCAATCAGGCGATCACTTAACTTTCCAATCAAATAATCACTTAACTTTCCAATCAAGTAATCACTTAACTTTCCAATCAAATAATCACTTAACTTTCCAATTAAAGAAATATCTCAAATCAAACCAGATATTGAACTTCAAATTATCTTGGAATAAGCTCCAGGTGACCCCGATAAATGGGGCACAGGCCCAAAAACAATTAAAAGGAAGAGTTATTATGACAGAAAGCGATACCAAAATAACACTTATCGGATCACGGCTTGCAAGGGAAGGGCTGGAATTCATATTTAAAGGTGAGATGCCTGAATGTAAGAAATGCCGGCTGAAAAATACCTGTCTTAACCTCGAACCCGGGCGCAGGTACAGAGTCGAAAGAATCAGGAACAAAGATATCCATGAATGTTTCCTGCATGATAGCGGCGTGCTTGCCGTCGATGTGAGCAAGGCACCTATCCTTACTACGTTGGAATCAAGAAAAGCAGTCGACGGGGCAAGAATCATGTATGAGCCTCCAAAATGTGGCAAGAGAGAATGCGAGATTTATGAGACCTGCCACCCCGAGGGACTCGTAAAAGGCGATAAATGCAAAATTGTAGAGGTCCTCGAAAACCTTGATTCCAAGTGTGAAGCAAACTATTCCCTGAAAAAAGTGAAATTGTCCTGGTGAATGTAAACAAACACATTTTAGTAATAGTAAGATTGATTATCAATAAATAAAAAAGGTAAGAAGCGGTGTTATAAGTGCCTGAACAAGGAATGAACCAGGTCCCCCCCTATGAATTTTATACCCAAAAGCGCTGGGAAAACTGGCTCGGACGGGCAAGAGAGAGCGGTTTCCAGATTAAAGAGTCTGAAGATGAATCTGGAAAAGAAAGTGCAATATTCGTAAATATGGTTGATGATGTGATTCTGGCCTGCCTGAAAGTAGTTGCACGCTTTGACAAGGGTATGCTCTCCAGAGAAACAGCTCTGGAAATCCTGGCTGAGATCCGGGACATTGTACTTTCCGATGTCGAGCCAATTTCAGAAGATATCAACCTTATGATCGACTCTGTCCAGACCTCTCTGATGGGGGCTCTTATCGCCTTCGAATGCTACGTTATGGGCGACTATGATGAGGGAGCCAATATTGCAGAGCTTGTAAAATCAGCCATTGAGGCAGAATCCTCTGACAATCTTGAGATTGCTCTTGACTATACTGCACAATGCGGTGCACTCGTACTGAAAGGAAAAAGCCTGCCTGAAGAGGTTATGGCCGATCTTCCCTACGGCATTGTCGCAGAATGGCTTGATGGAATTGACTCCATCTCGGCTGCAATGGTAGGAAGCGATAGCTACAAGGAATTTGATGAAGAGGATGAAGAGGATATAGCCTAAACTCTCCTACAAACAAAGGATTCCGTTTCCAGTTTTTAGGAATACGGAAGTCCTTTGAAAATTTATGAGAAGCAAATCTTGAAATAAAAGGAGTAAATTTTGAAGTAAAAGGAGTAAATTTGAAGATAAATAGACTTAAAGCACTCAATACTTTGCCGAAAACCAAATATTAGATCAAAAATCAATTACAAAAATTAAATATTAGCTCAAAAATGTGTTAAAAAATTAGATATTATGAAAAATGTTAAAAAAATTAAATATTTAAAGGTACTTTTATCTCGAATTCCTGAGCTTCAAATGACTTTTTCTGCCTCAGTCTCATGTTTTTCGATTACTTTCATGTATACTTCGAGAGTTTTTTCAGCTATGGTTTTCCAGTTATACCGCTTTTTAAGAAGATCATAACCTTTTTCTCCCATTCTATTGTGGCCAAGCCCTTCAAGTACATAATTAAGTCCCCAGGCAATAGAAGAGGGCTCTTTATGTGCAATAACGCCTGTCCTGAAATTTTCTACGAGGGCAACTGCATCACTTGCAACTACCGGTTTCATTGCGTCCCAGGCTTCAAGCACCACAATTCCAAAGGGCTCATTCCGGCTGGGAACGCACACAAGGTCACAGGCATTGAACCAATCTATTACAGTATTATCCGGAGCGTACCCAAGGAAATTGCATGAATTTCCAATGCCAAGCCTATTAGCCTGATTTTCACACTGAGAGCGCATTTCTCCTTCACCGATAAGCACAAATTGGGCATTCCTTTTCTTCAGTACTTTAGCAGCAGCTTCCACCAGAAGGTCAGGCCCTTTCTGATAGGACATCCTTCCCGTGAAAAGCACCACTGGAAGACATGGATGGATACCATAGTGCCTTTTCACATCTCCGGGGTCGATTTGTCTTTTTATTTTTCCCACGTTTATGCCATTGGGAACTTCCCAGAGCTTGTAATCGGGGATTTTGTAGATATGCTTGATTTCTTCTCTCAATATGGTCGAGGTTATGATAATCTCCGAAGATTCATAGCCTCCAAGCCACTCTCTGTGTGAGATTTCCTTTGCCTCCCACCAGTCTCCATGGAGGTTTCCATTACGCCCCCATTCAGTACTGTGGAATGTCATCACAAAGGGCAGTCCGAACTGGGTTTTTATCCTGCAAAGCACATTTACAGGGTGCCAGTCGTGACCGTGGAGAACATCAAATTCCCCTGCACTTTCTCTCACTTCAAGGAACCGGCAGTACATACCATCACACATATGGTTCATCTGCTCGACGATTCCTCCATTTTGATCACAGGCAATTTTGTGATAATAAACCCCATTTATCACCTCATCTTTGTTTTCATGGCCTCGTGTAAACAGGTGGACCTCATGCCCCTCTGCCGCAAGAGCATCAGAGAGCTCGGACACATGGGGTGAGATCCCCCCTACACGTATCGAATACAAACTTTCCCAGGTAAATATTCCTATTCGAATCTTTTTCATAAGCTCACTTATCCCTTTTTATCAAAATGGGAGTTAAGGAGTAACGAAGAATGCAGGCTCCCCCTTGCCTTTTTAATAATTACATTCTTTAGTTTGCTGAATTCGGTCATATTACTGGTTTGTGATATTAGTAATTTATAGTAATAGTTTATACTAATTTATCAATAGGGTACATTAAGAATTTATGGTAACAGTATATATTAATTAGCTGGATTAATCCTTTATTAAAAGTATATATTAATTATTTGGATTAATCCTTTATTAAAAGTATATTAGTTAGTTCAGTTATACTTATCTTAAGTTTACTGAATCCAGCTCGCCAGAATCTGTCTATAATTCTATACCCCTTAAGCCTTCAACGAGTCGTATAAATCAAAAGGAGTATGACTTTGATTTACGTGACATGAAGATAATTTTTGTATAAAGAATCGGATTTTTTATATTTTACTAACTTTATTCCTTTTTAATGGTAGATAAATATATCTGTAAATTTTTGTTATAATTTAAGTTATAAATAAAAATAACTCTTTTGAATCCTCTTAATCAGTTTGTTTTACAAGCCTCATTCTCCATGCATAAGGTCTTCCCGTAAATAAGAAGCTGCCCTTTCCGGAGAAACCGTATTAATATAAGTTCCTGTATTGAGCTCAAAACCCGCATGAATAGAAATCCTGGGGAGCAAACGAATGTTCAGGTGATATTCAGGAGATTCGGAAAGCTGGTAAAACATGTAATTAAAGGACGGTTTTCCAAGAATTCGTCCATAACTTTTGAGAATGGCTTTCAGAATATCCCCCAGAGCAAAAAGAAGTTGGTCACTGCAACCGCCAAGAGAACTGACATGCTTTCTGGGGAGGAACCACACCTCAAATGGTCCCATTGAGGAATAAGGAGTAAAGGCTATCCATTCACTATTTTCAGATATTAAACGGGGAGACGCTTTTTCCAGGTCAAAGATTTCACAGTAAGGGCATTTCTTTATTTTCCTGATAACCTTCAATTCCCTTGCCAGAGGAGAAGGACAAAACGGCAGGGCAAGAAGCTGGCTGTGAAGGTGGTTAATCGAAGCCCCTGCATTCTCCCCTGAATTTTTAAACAGGGAAACGTAGCGTATATTTTCACGGGTTGCATAATTGCATGTACGGTCTCTATAGACCTGCATGAGTTCTGAAATTTCAGATTTAGAAAAGTCCTCAAGCCTTCTCCCATGCAAAGGTGACTCTACGATAACTTCATGAAACCCATATCCAGGTTCAGCCTGCAGCCCACTTTTCTCCGGCTCTGGGGACCCGGACACAAGTGAAAGGGCAGGATAAAGGTTCGGAAAGCAGCGGAAATCCCAGTTGCGTACCCTTTTTTCAGGGGTATCTGAATAGATTTTCCCATTTTTATAGACAGCAGTGGCAAGAGGAGTATTTTCCTCGGCTCCTCCGCAAAAAAGGCAGTTTTCAGATCCATTTTTCCCGCGGCCTTTGTCCGCAACTGCAAAATCCGAAGGCCTTTTAGCTCTTTCTTCGGCAATTATACAGTACTCTGAAAGAAAGTAATGCTTTCTGATTTCTGACATTTCAGGAAAACCTCACCATATTTCTTTTCGTTTTTCCTGATATTCGTTTTTCCTGATATTCGTTTTTCCTGATATTTTAACTTCTTTTTATCTCCTGCCAGCAGCATTTTCCTGTTTGCAGAACCGAGCCCCACTTATCAGTTCATAGTACTGTTCAGTAGGAGCTTTCCAGTCCATATCTTTTGCAAGGAGGAAGGCTTCCCTGCAGAGAAGTTTATACTTTACCCTATCTTCTATGAAATTCCGTGTAAAATAACTGACCGCCAGGGCATAGTCAAGGACTGTTTCGTAATAGGAAAGACCTATATTGTCTACTACTATCACTCCACCAAGCGCTTCTTTAAGGGACTCAATTGTCTTTATGGCATCACTGAAGCCGCATACCCGACTGACCACACTTGGAGTCCCTTCTTGTCCGGCTTCAAGCCCTGTGAGCAGGAAGGGGTCATAACGCGAGGGAAAAATGCCTGCACAGCAGCCTGCCATAAATTCTCCAACTTCCATACCCAGCCCTCCATCCGAGCTTGAAAGAATCTGTGGGTATAAAAGTGCTGCAACCGAGCGTTTCCCCCGTACCATTTTCGGAAAATCCAGCCCCCTTTTCTCAATCATCTGCTGGATTCTCAGTTCATTTCCTACAAGCACCTCTTTTGGCAGGTTCACAGGAAATCCTGACGGAAGGTTTGTTTTGGACCCTTCGGCTGTAACAAGGAAACAGATTACCCTGATTCCCTCCTGCATATGCCCTTCGAGAATGCTGTTTTTTATTATGTGCTCAAGTGCAACAAGGGAATCGAGAAGGTCCGAATATCCTTTATTTTCCACTTCCAGGCGAGATATTGTGAAAATCGGGATTATCTTTTCGGGTTCTATCCTTTCCCCTCCGTGGTACTTATACAGATTTTCGGAAAGGAATTTTCGGATCCGTTCAAGGGAGCTTTCTTTCAGGTCCCAGTTTATCTTGTCGGATTCTATGGTTATTCCGTTTCGGATCACAATTCCGTTAATCCCGTAAAAGAGCCTGGCTTCCTGTCGGGTCGATTCTCCTACTGCAGTAACCGTATCGGCATATGCAGCCAGCGTTTCAAGGGCAGCAAGGTTTTCAGGCACGCCTGAAGGCCATGTGCTGTCATTATTCCTTCTTTTCTGGATAGTGTTATATCCTGCAGTTCTTCCAGGCAGAGTTGCATGCAGAGTTGCAACAGTATTTACTGGAATTCCAAGTTTCTTAAGCCTGGCTGGCGCATAAAATACTCCAAATTCATGGCAGTGCAGAGAGACGCCTGGGCAGGGAATAGAACTATGAGTTGAAGCTGCACCAGTGGTTTCGGAATTTTCCGAAGCTGTGCTTAGAAGGAGCCTGACAAGTTCGGAAACCGCATAGGACAGGCAGAGGTAATGGGTATACTCAGGCCCGTTTGACATATTTTCATATCTCAGGGAATCAAGCCCAAGGTGCTCATAGGCTTCGGATTTGATCTTGCTTTCAAGGTTCATCTCCTTTCCCTGATACATGCAACGTATTTTTCCAAAATCAGAGGTTTGAAACTGCAAATAGCCTATCTTCGTCCCCCTCACGAACTTGCATCCTGTAAATACCTTGATACCTGAGTTTTCAAGGGATTCAAGGCTTTTCCGGAGTTCTTCGCCAGGGTTCAGGGATTCAAATTCATCCATATCCGTAATCCGGTTTAATCCTCGATTCCAGTCCGCGCCTCTGTGAGCATAATAAGGGCCCACAACAAGGATCTCTTTGTCTTCTTTTGTATTCAGTTGCCCTGAACCGAAAAGCGCAGCAAGGGTTTGTGCTTCTTCATGAATAACATTCCAGATCCCGCCCATTTTATTTGATTTAGGGCCTGCTTCCTCTCCGGCAATTATGACAAAATGTTTTCCCAAATTTTAATCCCCCAGGGCCTTTTGCCATTCAGTTATAATTTATGTTTAAATTCACGTATAAGTATTAAAGTGTATCAATTGGAAGATAAAATTGTAAGGGATGCAGTATGTATGACGAAAATATTGAAGTTAACTGCGATCTGTTAGAATAAATTAAGACATATTGAGATTAAAGAAAAAAAGGAAAAAAAAGGAAAAAAGCGGGACCTGTTGAGGATATTGATAAAAAGCAGACCTTAGTATCAGTTTATTCTGATACTACGGAGTTGTTGAGAAGCCTGAACTGCTGATAAGCTGAAATTGTTGATATGCCTGAAATATTGAAAGGTCTGAACTATTGAGAAGCCTGGATTTTTAATATGCTTGCATTAATATTTTCACGTTGTCAGCTCTTTTGCTTTAATCCATGCATGGTCTTCAGATAAGGGCCTGGTAGTAACCATTCTTCTTCACGACTTCAACCGGCATGGAAAACAGTTCAGATAGGTTTGCGTCGGTCAGGATTTCTTGCTTTTGCCCGTCCCTGAAGATTTTTCCGTTTTTTATGAGGATCACACGGTTAATTTCAGGAATAATATCTTCAAGGGTGTGAGTAACGAGAATAATACTCTTTCCCGAGCCGGCAATTTTCCGAATAATTTCGCGGAAGCTGTGAAGAGCTTTGAGGTCAAGGCTGTTTGCAGGCTCATCTAAAATCAGAGCCTCGGGGTCATGCACAAGGGCTCTCCCTATAAGTACTCTCCTGGCTTCTCCAGAGGAAAGTTCGGACATCAGCCTGTCTTCAAGGTGGGAAATCTCAAGAAACTCAAGCACTTCCCTTGCCCTGGTTTCCATTTCAGGGGTAACTTTATGATTATAGTAAATTCCTATGCTGCTGAAAAAACCTGAGAGTACGACATCCAGCACACTAATCTGGCGGAAGTATGTCTGCTGAAGGTCCCCTGAAACTATCCCGAGCAGTTTCCTGAGCTCAAAGACGTTCCAGGTCCCTTTGCCCATAATATTGAGAACAAGCCCATCGGCTGCTGCAAGAGGGTGATATTCCTTTGTAAATGTCTTGATTAGAGAAGATTTCCCAGAACCGTTTGGCCCGATAATCGCAACATGTTCTCCCTGCCCAATTGACAGGGACACCGAATCAAGGATTTTTCTACCACCCCTGACAACGGTTACATTTTTCAGTTCAAGCAAAGAAGGAGAATTAGTCTTCCCTGGAAATTCCATATTTTGAGTCATTTTTACCATCTATCTGAAAATGTGGATAAAAGATTCATGAACACTATGAATGGGAATGCCAAAAGTTTAAGATTTTATTTAATTAGCATGAAAATGCTGCCATCTGCAAGCAATTTCATTGATTGTGAATGTGATTCAATGAATATAATGTTTGTTTTCTATGAATAGACTAACATATACTTTTAGATATAATTGTTTAAAGTTTACAGTTAGCTTTTTTAAAATATTGCAACCGAAATAATAAAACTGAATAAATCTATGAGTACAACCATCTAAGTTCAAACATCTAAGTGCAAATATCAAAGTGCAAATATCAAAGTGCAAACATCTAATAACTGTAACAAGCTCGCTAATATATTCATTCATTTAACGCGTTTTCTTGCCCCAAATTGTCTAAAAATTTTTATCATGACGTTTCTAAAAATTATTAGGCTCTATTTTAGTTTCTTGTTTTTGTTTCTTACGTATATATAATCTTATAATATAGTTTTGCCTTTACCGGAAAATGGGGATTTCTGGGAGGTTCTTTGTTGGAAGTCTACAACGTTCGGGGTTCGTTCAGTTCTTACCTCTACGAGATACGTTTCATTATTCTTTTCTATGTAATTGGAGATTGGGTCTCCACTGTTTGTGCTTTATCTCAGGGTACAGAATATAATCCGGTTCCTGCAATGATTCTGGAAAATTACGGGATATACCACCTTTTGCTTGTAAAAGTAGGTTTTATTTTCCTGCTTTTTTATACAGCCCCTATGATAAAATCGTCGGGGAAAAAATGGAATCTCACAAAACATATTATAGAATCCGTTGGGGTCTTTGTAACCGCAAATAATCTGATGGTCGTCTGGTATGGAAACAGCCTTATACAGGCTATCGGGCTTGTCTGATTCAGTCAGACCTGTGCAACCTGCCTGTTTTTCTTAGTTCACGGTCTGTTTTTTCCGTCCCTTATTACAGGTTTACAGGTTGAACTGAATTATCATTTCAAATAATTCCAATTTATTTAAATTAATTCCAAATGATTCCAACATATCCTAAGAATTCCAAATGATTCCATTAATTCCATTGATTCCAATAAATTCCAATAAATTCCAAATGATTTCAGACGATTCCAGACTGTTTGATTTTACCTTTCGAACACCCGTCCAGACATATCTTAATTTCTTTCGCCCTGCATAATTTTTCCATTACCTGATTTTCGCATAAAGGAAACAATCGTAATAATCTTCACCTATGCGATGAACTTTTTTCATTGTGCCTTCTTTTTTGTACCCGCATTTCTGGGCCACGCGTTTGCTTGCAAGGTTCCGAGTGTCCATAAGGATGACAATTCTCTGTAAATCCAGTTGCTCAAAACCGACCTTTTCAAGCTGTCTAACAGCTTCGGTTGCAATTCCCATTCCCTGATAGTCCCTGTCAATGAAGTATCCGATTTCTCCTATCCAGGGCCTATGCTGGTCGATCTTTATCCCGCAGGCTCCCACAAGTCTTCCGTAATAGAGAATGGAAAAGTTGTATTCAAAATTAGCCTTTCTTTTAGTTTCATTTAGCCCCAGAAAATACCTTTCTTCATCAAGTGTTTTTATAGGAAACTCAATGAACTCAAGATTTGTACGTGTAATTATATCAAAGAAACATTTGGCATCAAAGAGTTCTTGAGGGCGAATTTTTACTTTGGGCATAAATAGAAATTGAATTTCTTTATGAAAAATGTTTTCAGGCTCTGTTTTTATATATACTTTGCAATTATTCTGAAAATTTTTAAAAGTAATGTGGAAGTGGAATGTAAATAAAGATGAATAAAATGTAAATATATATAAACAAAATATAAGTACACCTCTTATTAAATAGAAAACTGTGGAACCCAATATTATACCCAGGATAAGAGAGGAACTAGCCCTTAATGTGGATGAGAAAACAAAAGCCAGCTCATCTCGCTTTTTCAAAGAAGAAGTTCACTGCTACGGAGTAAAATCTGCGTTTGTGGGAAGAATTGTGAAAAATTACTTTAACGAAATAAAGTCCAAAGACAAAAAAGAGATCTTTAGCCTGTGCGAGGAACTCTTTAGGTCCGATTACTGCGAGGAAGCCTTTATTGCAGCCGAGTGGGCCTACATGGTAAGAAATAATTACTCTGAGGACGATTTCTTTACCTTTGAGCGTTGGGTTGAAAACTACGTTAACAACTGGGCGAAGTGTGACACCCTATGCAACCATGCAGTGGGCTCTTTTATAGAGAAATTTCCAGCGTATGTAGAAAAACTCAAGACCTGGGCCCTGTCGGACAACAGGTGGGTAAGGCGAGCGGCTGCAGTAACCCTGATCCTGCCTGCCCGAAAAGGCAATTTCCTTGACGATGTTTTTGAAATATCCGACCTGCTGCTCAAAGACAGAGACGACCTGGTCCAGAAAGGCTACGGCTGGATGCTAAAAGAAGCCAGCAAACCCCACAGGCAGGAAGTATTTGAATACGTAATGAATAACAAAAAAGAGATGCCCAGAACCGCCCTCAGATATGCAATCGAGAAAATGCCACCAGATTTGAGAGCCAGAGCTATGGAAAAAAACTGGAAAAAATAGAGTTAATTCCGGAAAAAAGCAGGGATAAGTAGGGAAAAGTCCGAGAAATTTTATAGAAACCAGAAAAATGAGAAAATATTAGAAATTGTGGACAAAAAGAGTATAGACGAAAAGTTAGAGGTGGAAAGGAGTAAGGAGCTTTACCGATACAATACCCCCATACTGCATCTTGTCCCTTACTCCCCGGGTGTTCCCCTATATTCCTGTATCTTTGCCTGCAACTAAATTCTGCAGGAGCTCATTCACACAATTTTGGTCTACGTTACAGTTAAAAGGATCTCTTCACAAGTATTTTGTTCTATTTATCCAGCTATGATACGAATTTAACACTTTTAACCGTTTTAATAATAAAGTTCTCCCCAAATCGATTTCGTTTAAAAATTTCTTTGACTGTGTAAGGATTTTAAGAAACTTGAGTTTCATTTTTTGAGAAAAAATGTGAATGATCAGGGAGAATAGTAAGAAAACAGGCTGTTGAAAGTTTTATCTGATCAAAAAAGGTATTCTCTGATTGGTCTAATCGAAATGATTTTTACAATTAGTTCTTAAAATCAAATCGATGCGATTCTTCCCGCGTCCGTTATAATGTATCCATTTTCTCCATCGGTTATATATCCCATTGCTTTGAGTTCCCAAAGATGGTTGTAAGTCATTCCTTTAGAAATTCCGGCAGTCACCGAAATCTGGGCAACCGAAGAAACTCCTTTCTGGATTTCTTCAAGTATCAGTTTCTTTGTTTTCTAGAAACATGAATATGTAATAATAGTCACAGTGATGCTATATGAATAATATAACGATTCAATTTGCCGATTTTATTAATTCTGTGTTCTTAACATGCTTATTTGTATTTTTTAGCCGTAAGATTTCTTGCATATATATAGTTCGTTTGAGTCTGAGTTCCGATATTTAGAATCCATTTAATTTCATAAGTCTTTCAATAACTGACTTTATACGATATTATATTGACGTTATATAGTTTAACAAATAAACCTATGAATATAAATAGATTGAATAATTATAATAGAGTAAACTTAGATCCATTATAATAAGGGTTGAAATATGTAAGAAATATGTGAATGAGCATCATTCAAGCACTAATGCTCAAATCCATTAAAACAAGGATAGTTTTTCATACAATATCTAAACGATATTTGACTTGTATACTTCTAAATTATAATATGTCTTAATTAATATATTTCATTACATAGTTATTTATATGATTATTCCTAATTTAGTTTTAGAAGATCGTTTTATATTTAATGTAGGAAATATGTGTAATAGAAGGTGAAATATATAATAAAAACTATAAAAGATCCATCATCAGTTCTAGTTGAAAACCTTGCAAACAATGAGATTCATAAGAGTAGACTCCGTCTTAAGGTAACGTCTATCAATGAAAATTTTGAATTAGAGGAAACTAAATATCAAGAATATTCAAGGGATATTATAACATATTTTTATAAAAAAAGGCTATCTAGTGACCAAGACATTACTTCTAAGGCAAAAGTTACAGAAATAAAAAATACTGTAACATTTATAGATTTAGTTGTTAATAAACAAATATATATATTTCGTTATACAGTTATTTATATAGCTATTTACATAGTCGTTCACTATTTAATGTAAGAAATATGTGAAATGATGTGAATAATATGATCGAAGCGATGAAAGAAATTGGTGAGTATGCGCTCGAAAAAGAAAATAAGGATTTAAACGATTTTGTGTCAATTCTAGTAGAAAATCCTGCAAGCAATGAAACTTATAAACATGTATTTTGCATTAAGTTGGTTTCTTGCCAAAAAAGTTTTGAGTTTAACGAAATCGAGCATCAAGAGTACTCAAAAGAAAAAATTGTAAAATATCTCTATAAGAGAGGATCTTCTAATGGTCCAGATATTACTCCTACTGCACGAGTCACAGAAATCAATAAAACGTTCTCTAATAAGATTGTAGGCTGGTTTTCAAAGCCTTTGAAAGAAGCAAAGCCTATATTAGATGATGAAGAAGTCCAATTTTTGGAGCTTCTTGGAAAGTGTATAAAAGAGAATGAAGATAAAATACTTTTAGATCTTGAACCTAAAGTTAATTCTATCGATGCAAAGGAGAATTCGATATTAACCTTAATTATTGAAGAAAATGACTTCATCAGATATGTCGGAGATTTTGAAGTATTTCGTAAGATCCTTAAGAACAATGGGGCTTCCAAGTTTTACAGTAAATATGGTATTATTTCCAAAGCCGATAATAAAATATGTTCTATTTGCAAAACACATAGAGAAGTTTATGGTTTTGTTACACCTTATGAATTCTATACCGTAGATAAGCGGGGATTTGTTAGTGGAGGATTTGACCAAAGTAAAGCATGGAGAAATAACCCCGTTTGCCTCGAATGTGCCTTGAAAATTACAGCGGGAAGAGAATATATCGAAAAATACATGTCTTTTGGTTTTTATGGGTTTAATTTCCTCATTATCCCCAAGCTACTTAATAATAGCACTAACGAGGACCTTTTCGATACTTTTGAGAAATTCAATGAGAAAAAATTTACATTTAATAAAGAGTATAAAAGATTTTTGACAGCTAATGAAAACGATATCCTTGAAATTCTAAGTGAAGAGGATGATTATCTTAATTTTAATTTCCAATTTTATGAAAAGTCCAATTCTGCATATCGAATTCTTTTGTATATAGAGGACATTCTTCCTTCAAGGCTAAGAGATCTTTTCAAATCCAAAGAAATCGTTGACAAAAGAAAAATATTCAGTAATTATTATTCTAATGATACCGAAGTAAAATCCATCCAATTTACATTAGGTAATGTAAGGTGGTTCTTCCCTAATACTCTAGATGACCCTGATTTAAACAAATACTTTTTAGAAATCACAAACGGGATATTTACAGGAACATCAATTGATTATGATTTTCTGTTAAAGTATATTATGCGGCGTATTCGAAAAGATTTCAGAAATGAAAATCCAATAAGGTATTCTCTATTTTTAGGATTCCAAATGTTAGACTTTTTAAGTAATTTATGTTTGCTTGGAAATTATACAGGAGGTAATTGTGTGAATTCTACGAATTTATCGACTTTATTAGGGGACATGGCACCAAAGGAAAACAATGGTTATGAAGAGAGAACGAATGTTATCTTTTCGGAATTTGAACATTTTTTCAATACTGATGCAAAGAAGGCTATTTTTTTAGAAGGCACACTTGTTCAGTATTTACTAAATATTCAAAAATTTCAGCGTGGAAGCGCTCCTTTCAGAACTAAACTTCGAGGCCTGAATCTTGATGAGCGTTATATAAAAAGGCTCTTCCCTGAAATCATAAATAAACTAGAAGAGTATGATGCTAATTATTATAAAGAACTTGAATACCTGATCTCAAAATACATGATTCAATCTGGCAATAATTGGAAAATGTCAAACGATGAAATCAGTTTCTATTTTGTTCTTGGTATGAATCTATCAAACCTTTTAAAGTCACCTAAACCTGAAAAGGAGATTAAAAATGACTGAAGTAAACAGAAGATCTGAAATTGTATTTTTGTATGATATAAAAGATGGAAATCCAAACGGAGATCCACTTGATGAAAATAAACCACGTATTGATGAAGAAACAGGAATAAACCTTGTAACAGATGTCAGGCTTAAGAGAACAATACGTGATCATCTCTACAAGTTTAGAGGTAAGGAAATTTTTGTTAGGGAAATCTCAGCTGAAAACGGTTCTATTCAGGATGCAAAAATGAGGGCAAAAGATTTTTTGATAATTGATGAGCCTCTTGATTCATTCGAAACTGGTAAAAACGCCATTAATGAGAAACTTCTTGCTGATTGTATTGACGTTCGTTTATTTGGAGGAACTGTTCCACTTGAACTTAAAGTCAAAAAGGGAAATAAAAATGAAACCGGTTCAATAACTCATACTGGTCCTGTACAGTTTAAGATAGGCAGATCAATGCATAAGGTCTTCATGAAACATTTCCGTGGAACGGGAGCTTTTGCTTCGAAGGAAGGAGCCAGTCAAAAAACGTTCCGTGAAGAGGATTTCTTACCTTATTCTTTGATAAGTTTTTACGGAATTATTAATGAAAACGCGGCTAAGGATACGAAACTTTCAGAGGAAGATATAGACCTGCTTCTTGATGGAATGTGGAATGGAACTAAGAATCTTATTTCCAGGTCAAAAGTCGGCCAGGTTCCCCGCCTCCTGTTCAAAGTAAATTACAAAGAAGGAAATTATCACATTGGAGATCTGAATAACCTTTTCAGTCTTAAGTCTGATTTGATAGATGAAGAGATTCGGGATATTTCACAGGTAAAGATTGAGGTCCAGAGGCTGATTGATGTATTGGGTAAAAGCAAAGATAAAATTGAAAATGCCCAGATTTGCTCGGATGAGTCGATTACGTTTACATATGACGAAGAAGAGATTGACTTTGAAAAAAGCCTTGTGGAAGCCGGGATTAATACTAAAATACTAACAATGTGAGCTAAGAACATGAAAGTATTAGTGTTCGATGTATGGGGAGAATTTGGTCATTTCCGAAAACACTATACTACAACTTCTCCCCTTACATATTCTATTCCTCCTAGAACGGCTATTGCAGGAATGATTGGTGCTATAGAAGGGTTTGGAAAAGACGAGTATCTGCAGTATTTCTCTAAAGAAAAGGCAAATATTGCGGTAAAAATAAGTCATCCTATCAAAAAGACCAGAATTTCAGAAAATTTAATCGACACTAAAATTGCTCCTATGATGAGCAGAATAAAGACCAGAACCCAGATCAGATTCGAAGTATTGAAAGATGTAAAATACAGGATCTATTTTTCTCATTCTTCCGAGGAAGTATATAACAAACTTTATTCTATGTTGAAAGAACACAAATCGGTGTATACTCTGTGTCTCGGTCTGAGTGAACACATTGCTAATTATGAATTCATAGGAGAAATGGAAGCTGTCAGTGAACTTTCAGATTCCGAAAGGGAAATCCATTCTGTAATTCCTGAAAAAGAGCTAATAAAAATCAGTTTTGAAGAAGGAAAAGAGTATTTTTCAGAAACTATTCCAATAGAAATGCTTCCAAATAGGGAAGTTACAGAATATGGCAAAATTTTGTTTGAAAAAAATGCAAAATGCATTCTTGCTAATGTAAGTAATCTCTGGAGGCTTGAGAATGGAGAAGGAATTGTCTTCATGTGATTTCCATCTTCGTTCCCATCCCGATAAACTATTATTTAGACACTTATCCAACGTAGGAAACAAATCAATCTCAACCAGTAAGGAGAAAAGTTTATCACTGGAAAAGTTTGGAATTGATGAAAATACTTTTTCAAAAATGACATATCTTATAGGAGTTTGTCACGATTTTGGGAAAGGCACAGGGTATTTTCAAAGGTATCTTTTGGAGACTAATCCTTCCATCCAGAAGGGCTTAAAAAACAAAAAAGAATATCAGCATGGCCTTTTCTCAGCTATTTTTACCTATTACATATTAAAAAAGTATGTGGATTCATTCAATGATAAAAATATTCTGGAATATATTCCTATCATAGGGTATCTCATTGTAAAAAGGCATCATGGAAACTTAAAAGATACCGAGGATGAAATACGAGAACTAATAGATGAAGATACTCTTGAAATTATTGATCTTCAAATAAAGTCATTAGATACAGGTGAATTGAAAACAATATATGATAAGTTACTCGATGGGTATGATATTTCTTTTGATATGGATACTTTCTGCAATGAGCACCGTTCCATCACTGACGAAATTTTAAAAAATAGAAGGAAATTCATAAAATTGCTCAAGAAGGAGCAATTTACAGGTTATTATCTAATAACGTTAACTCTTTACTCAATTCTTATAAACTCTGATAAGATAGATGCATCTTCTATTGATGTTTCCAGTGAAATAGAAATATCACCTGAACTTGTGGATAAGTACAAGGTAGAAAAGGGTTTCCAAAATAATGAAGGTATAATGAATAAAGTGCGTAACGAGATTTATGAGGAAGTTACAGAAAGTATTGAGAAACTTGATCTCAATAAAAAAATATATTCAATAAGTGTCCCTACAGGTTCGGGAAAAACTCTCACATCACTTTCTTTTGCATTAAAATTGAAAGCAAGATTAATAGAGGAAAAGAGAATCAAGGCAAAAATAATTTATTCTCTACCTTTCTTGAGTATCATAGACCAGAATTACGATGTTTTTGAAGATGTTTTTAAGACAGTTGAGACCGCAAATCCTTCTGAGGAGTTGCTACTTAAACATCATCACCTTGCAGATATTTTTTATAGAACGCAAGACGATGAAGAATTTGAAGGGCTTAAAGGTTTATTTTTAATCGAGGGGTGGAACGCTGAGATAATCGTAACCACATTTGTCCAGTTTTTCCACACAATTGTGTCTAATAAAAATCGCTCACTCCGGAAATTTCATACTATTGCAAATTCTATTGTAATACTTGATGAGATCCAGTCAATTCCTCATAAGTACTGGCTACTGTTAAAACAGATCATTTCGGGTTTTGCAGAATATTTTAATACGTACTTCATTTTTGTAACAGCAACTCAACCTCTCATTTTTGATCCTGATAAAGGGGAAATTGTTGAGCTGGTAAAAAATAAAGATATGTATTTCAGGGAATTTGATCGAGTTAAGTTAAATATAAATCTTAATCCAATGGATATGGATCATTTCAAGAAAAGAATTGAGTCAGAAGTCAAAAATAATCCCGAGAAGGACTTTTTGTTTGTATTGAACACTGTTAAATCTTCTCTTGAGATATTTAACCATTTAAATAATTTAGAACTTGAATATAGTGATTATTATTATCTTTCTACTAACATTATCCCAAAAGAGAGGCTTAAGAAAATAAAGGAGATAAAAGAAAAGTCGGGAAAACGAAAAATTATTGTTAGCACTCAGCTTATAGAAGCCGGAGTAGATATCGATGTAGATGTTGTTTACAGGGATTTTGCCACAATTGACTCAATAAATCAGGTTTCAGGGAGATGTAACAGAAATTCTTCCAAAAGTTCTCGAGGACAAGTAAACATTGTGATTCTGAAAGATGAAAGAAAAGAGTTTCATCGATATATATATTCGAGTTTTCTCATTGACAAAACAAAAGAAGTGTTGAAAGACCTTCCCTCTGAAATTTATGAAAAAGACCTGCTTTTTTTAAATAACAACTATTTCAGGAAAGTTAAAGATACTTCAAGTGAAGATGAGTCCAAAGAGCTACTCTCATACATAAATGAACTTAAATTCAAAACTCTTACATCTGATTTCAGGCTAATAGATGACAAAGCCGGATACGAAAAAATAGATGTGTTTGTAGAAAATGATAAAGAAGCTGCTGAAATCTGGAAAGAATACCTCGTAATGAAATCTCTTAAAAATCCATTGGATAGAAAAGAAAAATTCCTGTCCATCAGGAAAAAATTCAATGAATACATCATCTCAGTGCCTAAAAAAGATTTTTTCTGTGAAGAACTAGAGGATCTCAATATAGGATATATTCCTTTTGAACAAATAAAACATTATTATGATCCTGAAACCGGTTTTGTTTTTGAATTAAAGTCCACCATGATGTGTGATTGATATGAAAGTCAAAACGCTGACTCTAACCCTTGTTCCTGACCGAAAAGTAGGAACAAACGCCTCAAAACTTCGAGGTTTTTTCGCTACACGGTTTAATGAGTATACACTTTTGCATCAACATAACTGTGATAAAGTTATCTATATGTATCCCCTGGTTCAATATAAAATTTTGAAAGGAATTCCTCTAGTTTTCGGGATAAACGAGGGTTTAGAAGTCCTTCAGGAAATTTTCAATAAATATGAAAAAATAGAGCTAGGCGAATCAACATATGAAATCCTGGAAAAGAAGATATCTCTTAAAGAACAGGATTTCGGCATTTCAGACAAATTTCACACCTATAGATTTGAGACTCCCTGGTTTGCCCTCAATCAGGAAAATTTTACAGATCGATACAAGAAAATAGGAACCGCCGAACAAAAAGAACTCCTTCAAAAGACCCTAGTCGGAAATATACTTTCAATGTCCAAGTCCCTTGGGTATACTGTTCCAGAGCAAATAAAATGTGAGATAAATTTGCATCCCGGTAGCAGTAAAATGAAAGGAGTGGAAATTGCTACGTTCAAAGGGTCTTTTATCACAAACTTCCTTATCCCCGACTATTTCGGTATTGGAAAATCCGTATCTCGCGGTTTTGGAACGGTGAAAAGATGCAGCTTGTAATCAACACCCGCGGTTCATTTCTAAAAAAGCAGAACAACTGCTTTTTTGTAAAAGTTGACGACAAAACCTTTGAGGTATCTGAAAAGAAAGTTGACAGCATTTTGATTACAACTTCTGCAACCATAACCACCGATGCCATCAAATTTGCAGTAGAAAACAATATTGATATCGTTTTTTTGGATAATTTAGGAGACCCTTACGGACGAGTGTGGCACTCAAAACTTGGAAGCACAACCTACATAAGAAGAAGGCAGCTTGAAATTTCGGACGAGCCCGAAGGGTTCAGGCTTGCAAAAGGCTGGATTGAGCAGAAGATTGACAGCCAGATCCTTTTTTTGAAAGACCTCAAAAAGAACAGACCTGACCAGAAAGACGAACTTGACGATTATATTTCCGGAATGGAAGACATGAAAGCTCAGCTTGAAGCCCTTGAGGGGAAACTTGACGAGATGCGGGGAAAAATAATGGGCCTTGAGGGGATGGCTTCCAGGTACTATTTTCAAGCTCTGAGTTTTCTTTTGCCTGACAGGTGGAAATTCAATGGCAGGAGCCGAAACCCTGCAAAGGACGAGTTCAACTGCCTTTTGAATTATGGATATGGGGTTTTATATTCAAGGGTGGAAAAGGCGTGCATTATAGCAGGGCTTGATCCTTATGTCGGTTTCAACCACACAGATGACTATAACAAAAAGTCGTTTGTGTTTGACCTGATAGAAATGTACCGCATCAATATTGACAGGACAGTTTTCAATCTTTTTTCGAAAAAGCAGGTTTCAGACAGCTTTTTTGATGAAATCCCGAATGGAATGACTCTCAACAAAGAGGGTAAAGCTGTCCTCATCCAGGCTGTCAATGAAACTTTTGATAAAGAAATAAGCTACAAGGGAAGGAACATAAAAATTGGAAATACAATCCAGTTTGACTGTCACAGGATTGCAAACAGCCTGATCGGGAAATAAAGCTTTTAACACGATAAGTTTGTGAAACAGTAAGTAAAGATTAGATAAAAATAATGATTTGAAAAATAAAGATTTTATAAAAAATAAGAACGAGGGGACTGGGTTTGCTTGTCTGGGTAATATATGACATTACGGATAACAGGATTCGCCAGAAAGTAAGTGACCGCTGTAAGAGCTATGGGCTTTATAGGGTTCAGAAAAGTGTTTTTCTGGGAGACTTAAATACGAATGACAGAGACTCTCTGGGCCTTGAATGCGAAGAACTGATTGACACCGAACGTGATTCTGTGTATATTTTTCCGATGGATGACCAGTCATTTAAGAAAGTCCAGCTTCTCGGCCAGGCTTTTGATAAGGAGCTTGTCAGTGATGAAGTGATTACAAAATTCTTCTGAGTTTTGAGGGGTAAGTATGACGAATTTTGCTCTCAAAGAAGGTAGCTCTTCTGAGTGTGCGGTAATTGAGCAGCGGGCTGAAACTGGTTGTGAAAAAGATATAACTCCTGAAAATGATCCTGAAAATGATCCTGAAAATGATCCTGAAAATGAAGAAGGAACATACATTGAGCCTGATTCTGAAAACGATTTAGGATCAATAATCCGAATTTCAGACGTTCTTGAATACCTTTTTTGCTCCCGTTTTATCTACTATATGTACTGTCTCGACATTCCTCAGCATGAAGAGAAAAGGTTCAAGGTTATTAAAGGCCGTGAGGTCCATGAAACAAGGAAGCTAACCAACAGGGATTACGTGAGAAAGAAACTTAACTGCATGAGGAAAGATAGCGACGTATTCATTGCTTCAAAACAGCACCATATAAAGGGAATAGTGGATGAGGTACTTTTTCTTGAAGACGGGACTGCTGCTCCTCTTGAGTACAAATTTGCCAAGTATAAAGACAAGATTTTTAAAACATATAAATTTCAATTGGTTTTGCAGGCTCTTTTGATCCGGGAAAATTACAATATTGAAGTAAACCGTGCTTATATCTGTTTTACTCGAAGCAACAGCCTGGTTAAAGAAATGGAAATTACTACTACTGATTTCAAAAAGGCTGAGAAAATTATTGAAGAAATACTCGATATCGTTCAAAAAGGCTTATATCCCAAAACCACTAAATCTTCTAGAAAATGCGTAGATTGCTGTTACCGGAATATCTGCGTATGAAGAGATTTTTCTTGTATTTATAAAGGGTTTGATAATTTTCCAGCAAGAATTTTAGCCCCAAAAAAGGGCTCATTTCAGGGCTTTTCTAGCCAAATAACGGAAATTTTTGCCCTATTCGAGAGCAAGATCCACTAAAACAAGGATTGAAACAAAATTGGTGATAAATTATGGAAAAACTAACTCTTGATTCGAGAGCAAGATCCACTAAAACAAGGATTGAAACTATTAATCGATTCTTCTTCATTGAAAAAATGATGATTCGAGAGCAAGATCCACTAAAACAAGGATTGAAACTGTAATGACGGGGATAGATCCAAAGTTTATCTTAAATTCGAGAGCAAGATCCACTAAAACAAGGATTGAAACTCAATTCCGATGTCATAAAATAATCCTGAAAAAATTTCATTCGAGAGCAAGATCCACTAAAACAAGGATTGAAACCTACAAACTCACTTTTATACTGTCCAGACGTGGATATTCGAGAGCAAGATCCACTAAAACAAGGATTGAAACAGAAGAGCCCCCAACGGATCAGTCATAACTTTAGAATTCGAGAGCAAGATCCACTAAAACAAGGATTGAAACCTCTTGAATTAAACAATGAATTTGGGGCTAAATGAAAATTCGAGAGCAAGATCCACTAAAACAAGGATTGAAACTTATTATCGGAAAAAGCATGGAATTCCAACTAATCATTCGAGAGCAAGATCCACTAAAACAAGGATTGAAACTCTTCGCCCTGTGATTTTCTAACATCTTTCCATATATTCGAGAGCAAGATCCACTAAAACAAGGATTGAAACAATATTGCTGATTAAAAAGTGATACCTGATCGGGTTATTCGAGAGCAAGATCCACTAAAACAAGGATTGAAACTTATAAAATTACATATTATAAAAAATAGATTAGTATTATTCGAGAGCAAGATCCACTAAAACAAGGATTGAAACCTTTTCCGATTTTTCTTGAATGTAATGTACTTCAAGTATTCGAGAGCAAGATCCACTAAAACAAGGATTGAAACCTTCGACGTTCTGTTTTGTAGTCTTGTCTTCGGGGATTCGAGAGCAAGATCCACTAAAACAAGGATTGAAACCTTGATACATTTCTCTTGCTTTTTTATCCCAAGCTATTCGAGAGCAAGATCCACTAAAACAAGGATTGAAACTTTATTCCTCACCGCGATTCTCAGCCACTACATTAAATTCGAGAGCAAGATCCACTAAAACAAGGATTGAAACAAAAACGTCGGTCTAGATCCAAAAACCGGTGAAATCGATTATTCGAGAGCAAGATCCACTAAAACAAGGATTGAAACTAATTCACATCGGTTTACCTCCAGCAGTCCATGAATAATTCGAGAGCAAGATCCACTAAAACAAGGATTGAAACTTAAAATGGAAGACGACTCAATCATAAAAAAATATTCGAGAGCAAGATCCACTAAAACAAGGATTGAAACGATGATACTGTAGAAGCTTTAGCAGATGCTCAGACCATTCGAGAGCAAGATCCACTAAAACAAGGATTGAAACCAAACCTTGTAGCCTTGTCAGTTTCTTCGACTTTCAAAAGTATAATTCGAGAGCAAGATCCACTAAAACAAGGATTGAAACTTGTATACTGTCTGAGGTTCAATCAGCTCGAAATATATTCGAGAGCAAGATCCACTAAAACAAGGATTGAAACTGAAAATGTATTTATTTTTAAGACTCGTGTACATATCATTCGAGAGCAAGATCCACTAAAACAAGGATTGAAACATTAACCCTCTTCTTTTTCATGGAGTTATAACTATATTCGAGAGCAAGATCCACTAAAACAAGGATTGAAACCTATTGCTGAAATCAATGAAGTCCGAGAAAAGTTTGGTATTCGAGAGCAAGATCCACTAAAACAAGGATTGAAACATTTTCTTACCCCCTGGGATACTAAAAATTTAACGGTATTCGAGAGCAAGATCCACTAAAACAAGGATTGAAACTGCAAAACCTTAAATATATTGCATAAGTATTATATTATTCGAGAGCAAGATCCACTAAAACAAGGATTGAAACACTAAAGACTACACATTAATAGTAATGGAAGGCCGAAATTCGAGAGCAAGATCCACTAAAACAAGGATTGAAACACCAAGTGTCTTTAGCATCATCAAATATCATTATTTATTCGAGAGCAAGATCCACTAAAACAAGGATTGAAACATCGACGGTTAAAATCAATAGATCATTTGTGGAATAAATTCGAGAGCAAGATCCACTAAAACAAGGATTGAAACCATTTTTTGATGATATGGCCGGCTCTTCTGTAGATATTCGAGAGCAAGATCCACTAAAACAAGGATTGAAACGATAATTCAACAGGGTATGCCAAGAAGGCAGCCGAATTCGAGAGCAAGATCCACTAAAACAAGGATTGAAACATAGCCTCTATAGCATCTGAAACTTCGACAACATTTGAATTCGAGAGCAAGATCCACTAAAACAAGGATTGAAACTTTGTAATGTATCCGGCAATAGATCCCTCTGCATAATTCGAGAGCAAGATCCACTAAAACAAGGATTGAAACCAATGTATTCAGATGATCAATGTGTAACATGGACCGATTCGAGAGCAAGATCCACTAAAACAAGGATTGAAACTACTCATGAGCAAACGCACACCTTTCTGGAGTCGAAATTCGAGAGCAAGATCCACTAAAACAAGGATTGAAACACAAAGGTATTTTCAAGAGCTTTTACTGCCGCGGAATTCGAGAGCAAGATCCACTAAAACAAGGATTGAAACAAGGTGTGCCTATTTGAGATATAACTATTTAACTTTATTCGAGAGCAAGATCCACTAAAACAAGGATTGAAACCCCTGGCAGGTTTGTTGAGAAGGGAACAAACGACGAATTCGAGAGCAAGATCCACTAAAACAAGGATTGAAACCAATGTATTCAGATGATCAATGTGTAACATGGACCGATTCGAGAGCAAGATCCACTAAAACAAGGATTGAAACTACTCATGAGCAAACGCACACCTTTCTGGAGTCGAAATTCGAGAGCAAGATCCACTAAAACAAGGATTGAAACACAAAGGTATTTTCAAGAGCTTTTACTGCCGCGGAATTCGAGAGCAAGATCCACTAAAACAAGGATTGAAACAAGGTGTGCCTATTTGAGATATAACTATTTAACTTTATTCGAGAGCAAGATCCACTAAAACAAGGATTGAAACCCCTGGCAGGTTTGTTGAGAAGGGAACAAACGACGAATTCGAGAGCAAGATCCACTAAAACAAGGATTGAAACCCCTGGCAGGTTTGTTGAGAAGGGAACAAACGACGAATTCGAGAGCAAGATCCACTAAAACAAGGATTGAAACATGAAATCGTTTCTGATGCACAAAACTGGGTATCACATTCGAGAGCAAGATCCACTAAAACAAGGATTGAAACGGGAGTATGGAATATTTGATGATAGTGGTAATCTCCATTCGAGAGCAAGATCCACTAAAACAAGGATTGAAACTTCCCGGACTCTCTACACGCTCGCATTTCTACGATAATTCGAGAGCAAGATCCACTAAAACAAGGATTGAAACACCAGACTCTACAACTGTTAAAATTATTAATATTTTATTCGAGAGCAAGATCCACTAAAACAAGGATTGAAACTCTGAATATTCGGTTTTAAACTCTTTTTTCTTTTCTGATTCGAGAGCAAGATCCACTAAAACAAGGATTGAAACTATATTTTGCCACTGGTGCAGGATCTACAGACGAATTCGAGAGCAAGATCCACTAAAACAAGGATTGAAACAAAAAAAGGTTGGTGAGTACATGGTTAATGACCGATAATTCGAGAGCAAGATCCACTAAAACAAGGATTGAAACTTCCTTTTTTTCGTCTAAATAGCTATTCAATTGCAGATTCGAGAGCAAGATCCACTAAAACAAGGATTGAAACTAAATGCACTGATAAACTTAATGTAGGAAATCAAAATTCGAGAGCAAGATCCACTAAAACAAGGATTGAAACATACTAAATAGGTCGTGGTAGCCATCGAGGGAAAGATTCGAGAGCAAGATCCACTAAAACAAGGATTGAAACATCTCACGAATTCAAACGGTCCGCAGGCTCCAAGATTCGAGAGCAAGATCCACTAAAACAAGGATTGAAACTTATTGTGCGAGGTTCTGCTTCATCCCGGCGCTAAAGATTCGAGAGCAAGATCCACTAAAACAAGGATTGAAACAATGTATCTGTACTACCTATATTATTATCGTCTCCTAATTCGAGAGCAAGATCCACTAAAACAAGGATTGAAACTCAGTATATTTGTACCCACATGCCTTGCAGATCTGTTATTCGAGAGCAAGATCCACTAAAACAAGGATTGAAACGAGTTTTCACGGCCTAGACCAAATAGGGTTTGATATTCGAGAGCAAGATCCACTAAAACAAGGATTGAAACAACAGGTGATCATATGGCAGACCACAAAGATACACTATTCGAGAGCAAGATCCACTAAAACAAGGATTGAAACTCCGCTTGGTTCTCAACTGATTCAATATTCGCATATATTCGAGAGCAAGATCCACTAAAACAAGGATTGAAACCTTTTACGGCTTCTCCAATTGAAGAAACTGTTTTATTCGAGAGCAAGATCCACTAAAACAAGGATTGAAACACTGTATTAGCCAGATCAACAGGTAAAACAACATCATTCGAGAGCAAGATCCACTAAAACAAGGATTGAAACAATGGCTTGCTGAGAATCAGATAATCTGTTAACTTCCTATTCGAGAGCAAGATCCACTAAAACAAGGATTGAAACCAACAAAGATATTAATTCAAGACTGATCGCTCAGAATCATTCGAGAGCAAGATCCACTAAAACAAGGATTGAAACCGCAACCGGGGGGATGCGTGATGGTAGACATACTGAATTCGAGAGCAAGATCCACTAAAACAAGGATTGAAACAAGGGGCGGAGAATCGGAAATACTCAAGCTGTTCCATTCGAGAGCAAGATCCACTAAAACAAGGATTGAAACATTCCGTAATGCTTTGCTTTGATGAAATGACCCTCCTTATTCGAGAGCAAGATCCACTAAAACAAGGATTGAAACTTTTGTTGTGAGCGTAGCGATACAACTATAATTTGAATTCGAGAGCAAGATCCACTAAAACAAGGATTGAAACCTTACTCATCCTACATCAAATGCGCGTCTTATAATATTCGAGAGCAAGATCCACTAAAACAAGGATTGAAACCCAAATGGATTATAACGCTCTCCCACCATTAAATCATTCGAGAGCAAGATCCACTAAAACAAGGATTGAAACCCCTTACGGTTGTCGGCCATATTACGTAAGTGCATAATTCGAGAGCAAGATCCACTAAAACAAGGATTGAAACTTTTAGCATGGCTCGCAATAAGTCTTAATTCAAGTGAAATTCGAGAGCAAGATCCACTAAAACAAGGATTGAAACACCTCATGGATAAAACGCTATGAATATATTTAAATTTAATTCGAGAGCAAGATCCACTAAAACAAGGATTGAAACTTTTTGAACTCCGGTTTGATAGTTCACCATTTTTAATTCGAGAGCAAGATCCACTAAAACAAGGATTGAAACAGCGATACTCCTATAACCCTCCAATCGGGTTTAAATTCGAGAGCAAGATCCACTAAAACAAGGATTGAAACTCATTTGCGAAACACGGAATTGATCGGGCACGGGTATTCGAGAGCAAGATCCACTAAAACAAGGATTGAAACCTCTCGGGGTTGAAAATCTCAAATGAAATATGAAGGATTCGAGAGCAAGATCCACTAAAACAAGGATTGAAACATTTCACAATAATCATTAACATTTTCTGAATGGTAATTCGAGAGCAAGATCCACTAAAACAAGGATTGAAACGTTTATCAGTGACTTTAGAAGCCGTAGAAACCTTTTATTCGAGAGCAAGATCCACTAAAACAAGGATTGAAACTGCAACCACCCGAGCGAAAGGTATCATGTATGTGAATGATTCGAGAGCAAGATCCACTAAAACAAGGATTGAAACTAAACAACTTCACTCTGATATGCAGGCATATTTGTATTCGAGAGCAAGATCCACTAAAACAAGGATTGAAACATAAATCGTGATGGTACTGGTGCTATTGCGGAAATATTCGAGAGCAAGATCCACTAAAACAAGGATTGAAACCGAATTCAGCGGCTATCAAACTAACTGGTGCTGATAATTCGAGAGCAAGATCCACTAAAACAAGGATTGAAACGACAGTATGAGATATCTGTTAATGTCTGCGAGTTTATTCGAGAGCAAGATCCACTAAAACAAGGATTGAAACTCCATAAGTGAACATATAGGCATATTGTAACCTGGAATTCGAGAGCAAGATCCACTAAAACAAGGATTGAAACTACTGCTGGATCTCAGCTTTGGACCATGCCGAAATGATTCGAGAGCAAGATCCACTAAAACAAGGATTGAAACTGATATTTCCCACTTTTGAAAATATAAATATCTGCATTCGAGAGCAAGATCCACTAAAACAAGGATTGAAACAAAAATGGGTCAAAATCATGCTAGAGATACGTGAATATTCGAGAGCAAGATCCACTAAAACAAGGATTGAAACTGAGGGAATAAACGATGCCTGAACATGAAAAAAAATCTATTCGAGAGCAAGATCCACTAAAACAAGGATTGAAACCCCACCACCGAAGAACTAACAAATTTTTTTGAGGCATGAGATTCGAGAGCAAGATCCACTAAAACAAGGATTGAAACCTGTATTTTGACACCAGTTATGAGACTGGAATCGTAATTCGAGAGCAAGATCCACTAAAACAAGGATTGAAACCAGTCTTGAAAATCGAATATTACAGCATTCGAATATTCGAGAGCAAGATCCACTAAAACAAGGATTGAAACCTTCTTCAATTGCCTCTCCATATTCCATACATTCCATTCGAGAGCAAGATCCACTAAAACAAGGATTGAAACTTCCTTCTATGGACTCGCACCGGTAATATTTCGCGCCATTCGAGAGCAAGATCCACTAAAACAAGGATTGAAACGCCACAGCTCACGCCAGACTGAGGTTATCGAATATATTCGAGAGCAAGATCCACTAAAACAAGGATTGAAACGCTTTGGGTCAACCTGTGTAGTTTCTCCCGTAGCATTCGAGAGCAAGATCCACTAAAACAAGGATTGAAACACAGATGAAGATCTTGATGAAACAGAAAAGTATTTCTATTCGAGAGCAAGATCCACTAAAACAAGGATTGGAACTAATTGGGCTTTAGAACAGAAGATTAAAGCTTATCATTCGAGAGCAAGATCCACTAAAACAAGGATTGAAACCTACTGTTGTTCCCCAGCCTTTTTCATTTAACTTGCATTCGAGAGCAAGATCCACTAAAACAAGGATTGAAACAAAAACTAAATATGGTTCAGCGGAAAGATCAGCAAGATTCGAGAGCAAGATCCACTAAAACAAGGATTGAAACGTAAAGAAGATGAAAAGATGTATTTCGAAAAGGCTGTATTCGAGAGCAAGATCCACTAAAACAAGGATTGAAACCCTTACTGTTCTCATTATGACCAATATGCTCCGTTATTCGAGAGCAAGATCCACTAAAACAAGGATTGAAACTGAACTCCCCCCCTCTTCCAAAAGGATATTCGCCCTATTCGAGAGCAAGATCCACTAAAACAAGGATTGAAACATCCTGCCGTTTGTCAAATCTCCGGAATCATGTCTAATTCGAGAGCAAGATCCACTAAAACAAGGATTGAAACTCTTACTGCTTCCGCTTGCGCTTTTATTGCTTCCTCATTCGAGAGCAAGATCCACTAAAACAAGGATTGAAACCCATGCATCTTCGTTAGTCTGTGTCTGCTGTGAACTATTCGAGAGCAAGATCCACTAAAACAAGGATTGAAACTTGAGTTGGGGGATATCACAGACGCGATTGATTTGGCTATTCGAGAGCAAGATCCACTAAAACAAGGATTGAAACTCAATAAGATTCTGAATTTTAGTAAGGTCATATTCATTCGAGAGCAAGATCCACTAAAACAAGGATTGAAACAAATGAACGCATACTTACAAAGAATACTAACAAACCATTTTTAGTAAATTCTATTAGAGTCGATCCTATGTTAAGTTAGATATGTTAATATGCTGTTATAACATGTTATAATATATGTCTACCATAGCCATTGACCCAGATGTAAAGGAATCACTTAAAGAATTTAAGATCACCGAAAACGAGTCTTATAATTCCATTATCAAACGGCTCATTGTTAAAGTTAAAGAAACTGCAGAGTATAAACCAATGTTCCCAAAAGAAGAGAACACTGAACGAAGAGAATCACATGTCAAAGATTTCGATGCATGGTTGGATAGGAAACTCATAGAAGACAAAGAGATCTTAGACGCACTCGGAAGAAAGTGATATGTTGATTAGCTTAATTGATGTCTTAAAAATTCATCAACGAGTGATTGACTATGACAAAGAAGAGAATCCTGACGATTATACACCTGCAATTAGATCTCTTGCTACATTAGAGTTAATGTTTGAATATATGATAAAGGAATCTAATACCGTTTTTCAAAATGCTGCAATTGTAGTTTATGCCATTGTCTCAAGACATCCGTTTTTTAACGGAAATAAAAGAACGGGATACGAAGCAATGAATTTTGTTCTTGAGGATAGTGGGTATACACTTACATCTACTCCACAAGAAACGATAGAATTTATAGTCAAGATTGCAGCGACTGAAAATGAGATGAAGACAGCTGAAATTGAAGAATGGATTATTAATCATACCATCAAAAATAATCCAAAAGATTATCTATTTAATTGACCAGCATCATTTCATGCCTGAAAAAGAATATTCGTGATCAAGAGCCACTAAAACAAGGATTGAAACTGTTGAAAGAGTGTATTAATTCAGAGAATCCAAATGGAATTCAAAAGCCAGATCCGCTAAAAAAAGGATTGAAACGCGAAAGGTATATATCCTGTACTGTGTAATTTTCTTACTTGAAAGCAAGATCCACTAAATCAAGTGACTGAAATGGACAAGCTGAGACCTACCTCTTTCTCTCTAAAATACCTCATCTGCGCAATACTATCAGTCGTCCTTCCGTTTCATTTTCTGGGAAACGCGCTGCCAGCTATCCTGTTACTCGCTTCAATCGCGATGGTGTTTGTGACACTGTCAGTCTTGAATTCAAATTGTGACTATGTCCCGGGAATTGCCTACGCCGGAATCCTCTCTACCTTCTGGTTGATGACTGGAATCACGCTTCTTTTGATGGGTGCAATGGATTTGGTACCGGAAATCGAGGACATTTTGGTTGCATGGGACCTGATTAGATTACTTGGTTTGTTTGCGGCAGCACCATTACTATATACTTTCTATCTTGAATATAGGAAGCTCATGTGGATTTGAGAGTAAGGTCCACTAAAAAAGGAGTGAAACCTTTACTGCTTTAACAAAAGGAGGAGACGATGAAAAAAACAGTAATGGTTATTCTGATCGAATCTGTGCACAACCCTGTCCGCTATGCAGAATATATTGCAGCGGTTAAGGACATTGTGGAGCAGCACGGAGGCGAATATATCGCACGCAGTAACAAAATCACCGCTTTTTGTGGCACCATTAAGCCGGAACGTTCTATCGTCATCGGCTTTGACTCTCTTGCACAGGCTGAAAGTTGTTTTAATTCTCCCGAATACAGGGCTGTCAAGCATCTGCGAGAAGACAGCACGGTATCCAGTGCCTTTTTCATAGACAACGATTAACCTGTCAGGAAAACATTTTTCTTACGGATCAACATACTAAAAAAGAATCATGACAGAACTTGTAAAAACCATCATCGTAACGGAAGATATCCGGCTTAAACAACTGGAACTTTCGGATGCCAACGAGATGTTCACTACCATCGACAGGCAGCGGGATTACCTGGGTAAATGGCTGCCGTTTGTTGCGTTTACCATAGATGTGTCGGACTCTGAAGATTATATCCGTTCGGTGCTTGCTGTCCCTGCCGAAAAAGGGGATTTTGTATTTGTAATCCGGTATAAGGGAGATTTTGCCGGGTTAATAGGCTTCAAGAATACCGACAAACTGAACCGTAAAGCGGAAATCGGGTACTGGCTTTCGGAACCGTGTCAAAAAAAAGGTATTATCACCAGTTCGGTTACAGCCGTGATGCGTTTTGCCTTTGAAGAAATGAATATCAACCGGGTTCAAATTAGATGTGCGGTGGGGAACTTCCCCAGCAAAAGCATACCTCAACGCCTCGGCTTCCGTTTTGAAGGCATCGAACGAGACGGAGAACTGCTAACCGGAAACCGCTTCACCGATATTGAGGTGTATAGCCTGCTGAAAGATGAATTTCTCTCCGCCGGACATTAGAAACAAAACATGAAACCTTCGACTGTTTTCACATGATTCGTAATACAATGACTTATCCCGGAAGCAACGAAGAAAAAGCAGATGCATGGGTGGATGAAATAAAGCTATACGGACATAGCCCTGAAAATTGTGATAGCATAGAAATATAATTTTTATGAAAAGTTAAGCTTTAAAAAAAATTGCGGGAATCTAAACCGGAAGATACAGGGTTTTGTCTTTTTGGTTACGAGAAGAAAATAAATGCAAGGTGAACAGTTGTGAACAATACATGGTCGCGGTGTGTGCAGACAACCCTGGAGCCTTATCGCAGCCGTGAAATGCATTTTACTGAAAGAAATAAGTATCTTTGAATGAACGCAATCGGAGCACAGGATGGCCAGAATATTCTTGAGGTCGGATGTGCCGGAAGTGTGTTCTTCATAAGTTAAAGCAATATCTTCCCCACATTAAAATAGCAGGACTTGATCTTGACACCTGACACGTTTCCTTTGCAAAAAATAGCCGCTTAATATAGCCGCATAATACTGTTTTTCAGAGTTGAAGTTACCTGAGAATTTGCTGAAAATAAGAAAAACGACCCTGTCAAGAGGTAGCTTCCACTAAAATAAGGATTGAAACTTTGCATTTCCTCCTTTTCGAAGAAATTTTTCCTGAACCATAGATAGTTTCCACTAAAATAAGGATTGAAATCAAGATAATATCTGTTCATTTCTTCCTCCTAATAACCATTCGAGAGCAAGATCCCCTAAAATAAGGATGGAAACTGCTATACAGATTTTGTTTTCTTGTTGAAAATAAGCCATATCTTTAACAAAAAAGATTATCATTTTGTAGTTGAAATAAGACTAAGTAAAACGTTTTTTCTCATTTATTTGATTCAATATAAAAATTGGTCATAGTACTTGTATACAAAAGTTGGGTATGTGATCAAGGGATGTTGAAAGCCGGCATAGAAGATGATTGAGTGAAGGCCGGATATGATAACAACATTGATAATTGCTACAAGGAGAACTGAGGTCTGTTATGTTACCTTGTGGAGTCACATATCTGATTCCTCAGGGTTTTTTGTTTCAGGATAGGAGACACACTCTGAGATGAAGGATCAGTCCCTTTGAAATTTAAAAGGAAGGTTTTAAGGATGGAGATATATAGGACAGTGGAAGCATTTTATGATGATAATGTGGAATATGAATGGCAGAGGCTAGAGAGACACCGGATCGAATATGAAATAACACGCAGATATCTGGATATTTACATACCCGAAGAATCAAGAATACTCGATGTAGGGGGAGGACCCGGAAGATATTCTATATATCTGGCTTCACAGGGGCATAATGTTACACTTCTGGACCTTTCTTCAAAGAACGTTTTACTTGCAAAGACAAAAGCTGAAGAGCAAGGCATACAGTTAGAGAGTTTTATCCACTGTAATGCGCTTGAACTTGATCACCACATAAAAGGTCAGTTTGATGCCGTTCTTTGTATGGGGCCTTTTTATCACCTTACTGATGAGGTTCAAAGACATATCGTAATCGAGAAGTGCGTAAATGTTCTGAAACCTGGAGGTATCCTTTTTGTATCATTCATTTCCGCATTTGCACCTATAATTGACATGATAAGAGGAAACCCACATATGATTCTGGATACAAAAGACAGATTATTAGATTACCTGAAGGATGGGACCAATATTGTTTCTGAGGAAAATCCCGGATTCACAGATGCGTGGTTTGAAAATCCAGCAAATATAGAAGATATTATGAAAAAGTATCCACTTAAGAAATTAGTTATTACTGCAATCGAAGGAATGTTGTCGTCGAACGAGAGAACAATAAATAGCCTGCCGGAAGATTGCTTTAATGCATTTATCGAGCTTTCCATGAAACTATCCACAAACCCGATGACATGGGGCAGTTGTGAGCATATGCTCTATATTGGAAGGAGAATTAAGTCCTGAAAGATATTATATCAAAAGCTGGATCTGAGCTTAAAAAGGCAGTGAAAGGGCTATTCGAAAGCAAGATACACTAAAACAAGGATTGAAACCATTGACACTCAAGACCGTTCACATTCAACAGCCAAAAATTCGCGAGCAGGATCCACTAAAACAAAAATTGGAACAATATGACGATTTTTTGAATTAATAGAGATTAGTATAAAATTTATCTATTTGGACTTATAAGGAGTTAGTTATGAGCGAACTTTCTAGAAAGATGAATCAATGCAGAAAGCCTGTTGGAGAGGCAGGTAAACTGGTTGCGGATGAAATGAATATCAACCATTATGAGCTGACAAGCTGGGGTTTGGGGAAAATAGATATTAAGCAGGATAGTATAATTTTAGATATTGGGTGCGGCGGGGGTAGAACAGTAAACAGGTTGGCCTTACTTGCACCTGAAGGAAAAGTTTTTGGAATTGATTATTCTAATGACTGTGTAAACTGGTCTATCGAATTTAACAAAGGATTAATAGACAGCGGTAAGGTTGAGATACATAACGCAAGTGTAGAAAAAATTCCTTTTGAGGATAATAAATTTGATTGGGCACTGGCGGTTGAAACTGTTTATTTCTGGCCTAACCTTCTTCAAAACTTTTCTGAAATTAAAAGGGTTTTAAAACCTTCTGGCAGGATTATGATAATTAACGAAATGTATGCCAGCCAGAGCTTTAAGGACAGGAATGACCCGTATGTAAAGGCTGGCAATCTTAAACTACATACACCTCAAGAACTGGAGGAGTTATTAAAAAAGGCCGGATACGTAAATATACAAACACATCTGGTAGAAAATAAAAACTGGATGTGCTGTATAGGAGAAAAAAGTAGCTAATGCCTTGTAGTGCACCGGATGGATAGAGCCTATAATTAGAAGAGCCTATAATTAGAAGAGCCTATAATTAGAAGAGCCTATAATTAGAAGGCCCATATTCTTTAATACTTAATTATTAAAAATTTTTTGATTTTTGTGAATAGCCTTTCTTCAAATGCCTTCACATTATCTTGTACATATAAACAAAAAAAATTAAAAATTCACTCAAAAAAATTAAAACATTACACTACTTATAATACCTTTATGCTCAGGCCAAAAATTCTGGGGCTATTCCGCTTATTCCGTTTTGAACTACCATTTACTGCTGGAGTGTGCGTGATACTGGGGGAGTTACTGGCATTAGGTGCACTTCCTACCACAACTGAAATTGTATTGGGGTTTCTAAGCATTTTTTTCATTTCGGCTACGGCTCTCATCCTTAATGACTATTTTGATCTTGAAATTGACAGAATAAATGCGCCAGAAAGACCACTTCCAGCAGGCCTTGTTACTGAGCAAGAAGTCATTTTACTCTCCATTGTTGTGGCAATACTTGGACTTATCACGAGCTACCTGATTAGCTTAGAGGCCTTATTAGTAGTCATTCTGGTCTGGGCAGTTGGCTTGCTTTACAACTGGCGGTTCAAAAAAGCTGGTCTTATTGGAAATCTGATGGTCAGCTTTTCAGTAGGCATGACTTTTATTTTTGGTGGTATAGCAGTAAACAAACCATTTGAAATAATAGTCTGGTTTTTTGCGGTTATAGTAATGCTTGTAGATTTAGGAGAAGAGATCGCGGCAGACGCTATGGATATTGAAGGCGATAGTCGGGCAGGATATCATTCCTTAGCCCTGGAACTTGGCCGCGAAAAAGCATTGAAAATCAGCGGAGCTGTTTTCTTACTGGTGGTTGTTGCAAGCAGTTTGCCGTTTTTTTTGGGCTGGCTAGAGTGGATTTATCTGTTTCCCATTTTACTAATAGACATAGTAATTCTGTACTCAACAGGTAAATTGTTAGACTCAAGAACAGCAAACCGGCGAATTTACATTCGCTGGATATACCTGACTGGATTAGTAGCATTCATAATTTTCATAATCATTCGAATGGTAAGGTGAAAGTATTGTGGCAGTTTGATTCCAAGCCTCTTAACACCGCACTCACCGGATAATTACGAAAATTCGCCTACAAAGGGGATTCTGCCCCAGCTGTGAATTCGGCATCTGGTGGTTTTTCCCATTTTTCTTTTCCGTTTATCTTTCCCTTTTCATCATTGCTGGAAGAAATATAAAAATAGTTAAAACCCTCTTTATAAATATCTTATACACCATTGCAGGTGAACCGATGCCAGATATGACAGCACTTCTACATTACGCAGTTATGGCTCCTTCGGGGCACAATACACAGCCCTGGAAGTTCAGGATAAAAGAGAATACAATTTTTATTTATCCAGATATCTCAAGGAGACTCCCGGTTGTTGACCCCCTGGAAAGGGAGCTATATATAAGCCTCGGATGTGCACTGGAGAATCTGGTAATAGCTGCCGAGCATGAAGGGTACAGAGCACTGGTGGGATACTCTTTTGAGGACAGGGCTATTTCTGTAAATCTAGAGCTTGCAGAAGGTAAAGCCAATAATGACTGGCTTTTCAATGCTATCCCTATAAAGCAGAGTACTCGAAGACAATATGATGGAAGACCTATTCCTGGAGCTGATATGGAAAGGCTTGCATCACTGCCATTAGAGCAGGGAGTGTCGGTGCTTTTTGTGACTGAACCGGAAAAAATGGAAGGGATAATAGAGCTTGTTAAGGAAGGCAACAGCATACAGATGAATGACCGGGATTTTATGCAGGAACTGATGTCATGGATAAGATTCAACGAGGCCGAAGCAAACCGATATCGTGATGGTCTTAGCTCAAAGGCCATGGGAAACCCGTCATCGCCTCGCTTTATAGGGAAACTATTCATGAAATTCTTTTTGAATGCTAAGGGCCAATCGAAAATGGATGAAAAATACATAAGAAGCTCGTCTGTGTTGATGGTCTTACTGTCGGAAAACGATGATATCAACTCCTGGATCAATACAGGGAGAAGTTTTGAAAGGCTAGCATTATGTGCCACAGCTCTTGGTATCAAAAACGCCCACATAAATCAGCCGTGTGAAGTGCCGGAACTCAAAAAGAAGTTACAAAAGCTATTGTCCGCAGGCAACATGCACCCCCAGCTTTTACTACGCCTGGGATATGCAGAGTCTCTTCCCAGATCTCTGAGACGACCTGTGTCCGAGGTTATAATCTGAACATCGCCCGGTTAACAGGTAATGTTCAAGCCGACTTTCGGCAGATCGACATTTCATTTTCTAAGATGTGTCGTTAGAGTTGAGCCACACGTTAACCAGCATTAAACCTCACATAAAGTAAGTGAATGTTCAAAAAAGAGAGAAACAAAAAAGAGAGAAACAAAAAAGAGAGAAAAAATACATTTTTTATAAAAAACAAAGTATTTTAGATTCGATTATCAATGGCCACTGCAGAATAAACTGTTATTCCGTAGTTACTCCATCGAATTCCGCTTCATTGGCTTCGGCTTCTTCTTTTGTCGCACGCACGATTCCGTCCTTATGGTGCGCCGGTGAATAGATTGTATAGAGTTTCAGCTCCTCTGTTTCCGAAGTATTGATGACATTGTGCTGAGCGCCGGCCGGCACAACTACTGCAACGCCGTCACTTAGTTCGTATTCGTTACCGTCAATTATGCACTTCCCCTTCCCCTGCTCAAAACGGAAAAACTGGTCGTTTTCCTCATGCACTTCCATCCCGATTTCTTCCCCGGGCTTGAGGCTCATAAGTACCAGCTGGCTGTGTTTTGAGGTATAGAGTACCTTGCGGAAATTACTG
Source organism: Methanosarcina sp. DH1 (assembly GCF_020804205.1). Taxonomy (NCBI): domain Archaea; kingdom Methanobacteriati; phylum Methanobacteriota; class Methanomicrobia; order Methanosarcinales; family Methanosarcinaceae; genus Methanosarcina; species Methanosarcina sp. DH1. The sequence continues at coordinate 177,886 of NZ_WJBJ01000020.1, forward strand.
TTTTCCAGAGTGGCTTCTTCGATATTTATAGAAAATCCTTTCATATATTTTCATTTATAGTTATTTGTATATAAGAGTATTTGAGAGCAAGGTTTACTAAATATATACCTTATAAGAGATTAAAAATATCATTTGCATAACTTTAACCTAAATTTCTTATTTATATTCCTGAATAAAATTCCTTAAAATCGATATTAAAAAAGTAATAGAGTTCAGAGTTTAACAAAAGCACATCTCCTTTTGCTGGTGTACCAAGAAAACAAACGACACTATTAAAAAACTCTAAAAATTATATCTACGGATTGGTCAGGTTTGTTATAAGCTGGTTTCTGATGCTTGAAATTCTGTGAACAATAAAAGGAATATCTAAAAACTCAATGAAATGTTTCCATTATTTAGCCCAATTTAACAATTTACAGTTTAATAAATTATATCAAAAGATTAATATACTTGTAAATGCTATTTTTGTATATTATATCTTATATATTATAATAACACTGTGGATAATTGTCATGCGAAGCGTGAAAGCGCTTTATGCAATTATAATAAGATAATTAATATTATAAACGATGAATATAATTAGTATTCATAAATCATAGTTTAAACTCATAATTTAGCGTTTCTACAAATTTGAAACCCTTGCATCTGCAATCTAAAAAAGATTTCACAAATCAAAATCACTTAAAAAAAGGAAGCGAAGATTTTGGATACTCAAAAAATGAAGGATCTCATCAGGAAATTTAATGTCTGCATTGAAAGGAATAAAGACTATCAGGCTTATTCAGACTTTAAAGAAGGAGTTAATAAAGGCATGGATATAGCTAAATACACTTTCGAGGATAATCTGGAAAAACTCTCTCTTTCCGACATGGACAACGATCCGGTTGAAAAGATAAGAGGCCTGGAGAATAACTTTAACAAGCTCTTAGACGGCATCACTCTGTCAAAAAAGCCGAATATCTCGGAGCAGCGCCTGGATGGAGTGTATACCGGATTTGAAAAATCTAAAAAAATATTTAAAGAATTCATAACCGAATCATTTCCCCTGGAAAACACATAAAAGAAAAATTGCCGGGAATAAACCGATAATTATCAGCGAAAACCATTTACTTCCATCCAGGATTATTCCTCTTTGACCTTTGCCTTTAACATTCTGTACCTTATTTTTCGAGTTCTAGAAATCTGGCACATTACCTATTTTTTCAGAACTACGCAGGTGTGCCATTAAAAAGAAAAACGGAAAAGATAAACCATGCAGAATGGCATCTTTCACACGTAGCATACTTCACATATAGCATCTTTTACATGCAGAATGGCATCTTTCACACGTAGCATACTTCACACCTTAAAAGACTTAACCCATTCTGGCCTTTCTGGGGGATTATGTGCTACCATATCTCTCCATTCTTCATCTGTCAACCTCTGTCCTGCGGGCTGCCAGAACTCATAATAGCTCATTACAGGGCCTGCTCCCAGCACAATCCTGCCATCGGGCTGTTTATAGGCTACTACTATCAGATTCAGTTTACCGGTTCCTTCTTCCAGAACTCCAGCAGGAGAAGTATAGACATCTGCAACCAGAATGGAGTTCTGGGACTTTATATCTACATTCTCAAGCATTGGAGATATGTTTTGATCGAAATTTCTGATGAACTCATACTCTTCTTCTGTCAGCTCTTTATTTTCGAGCTCTTTAATCGAGATTTCCAGCAGTTTTTCAAGAGTGTTTTCTAGAGTTGTAAAATCTTTATCCGACTGCTCATCAAGAACTTCCATTTCAGCCAGCCCGGTATGTGCCATTTTTGTAAGGGCAAGCATCCTTGCATAAAATTCGGGAACTGGCTCCACATAGCCCTGAACAGGTTTTTCTTCTGGTGGCACCTGGGGAGGACCTAGAAAGTACTCCTGCTTTGCATAGAGGATAGTATCGTGCCTGAGCTCGGTCCAGGAAGAAAGGGCCGTGTTAAGCTGTTTATCTTCCCAGGCTTCAGTCTGCATGAAGGTGGGATAACCCTCAGGATAGCTTACAAGAAGAGGCTTTAAAGCGTACAGTTGAGCCCAGTAAAGATTTTTATTCCAGTCCTCTTCATCAAAAGCTCCAAATTCATTTTCAAGAGAAGTGTGAGCTTTCTCGTATCCTTCATTTTCGGAAATATTCAGGCTTTTCAGGTGTTCTCCGGCCCTTTCGGAACCGAGGAGATCCATAATGTTCAGGGCAGGGGGATGGAGTTTCTGGAGGACATAGGAATCTGGAGTGTAGCGCTGGCCCATGAACCTGAATCCTTTTGTAGTCTCAAGAGTTTCGTTTTCAGTTTCAGAGCCTGTCTGAATTATTCCCCCTGTTCCACCGTAGATTTTTGGGCTTTCATATTTTTCAAGTTCAGTTTTCAGTGCTGTAAGACTTTCGTTGTCGAAACTTAATCCTTTTCTATCATTCCCAAAAACAGTATCCAGAACTTTTGCATACTCATAGGGTCCGAGGTCGTCGGAAAAACCGGCATAGAAAGCTGTCACGCTGTAGATTCTGTTCCATCTAGCTTGAAGGTCTTTGTCCCTGCCAAAATGGTCCGAAATTAAAAGAGCCTGTATGGTCTGAATTTTCGCGTCATTTTCCGAACTTTCCGCAGCAATCGCGTCTGACTGAAGGAACATACTTATTCTACCGTGCCACATCATGGCTTTAAAGTAGTTCTTCAGTTTCTCTGAGTTTGTGTAGTGTCCCCGTGGCATGTACTGAGAGTAATCTTCACTATACTTGAAGATCGGAGAAGATGCAAGTCCTTCGTGAGCTTCTATCAGGTTCAGTTCGGCTTCAACGTCATCTTTTACAAATGAAGGGACTTCTACACTGTAGTCATTTACGTCCCTAGAATTGAAGGGTGTAGTTTCCACTGCAACGTTTGCATTTTCAGTTGTCTGTTCAGATTTTGGTTCAAGAAGGCTTAAAGCAACGGCAAAGTATGCAACATTTCTTCTTGCAGCTTCTTTTTTTGCTCCTGACGCGCTGTCATAATCTTCTATGGATTCTTTAAGGAGAGCCTTGTCAAGTTTCCACAGGTCGTCGTAAAATTCCTCAGATTCTACCCTTTTTAGCGTCTCATCAAACTGGATGTGGTAAAGGTGAAGAAGAGAATCGGATGTAATGAAAATAGGAATATCGGCCACTTTCAGATCTTTGTATGTTTCATTTACAAGAGTCTGCCCTGCTGTAAGTGGGTATTCAGAAGTTCCATTTTCAATTACAATAAAACCGTTTTTGCATAGTAAATCCCTGTTTTCGTCCGTCAGGGGAATCTGTTGGGTGACCTGATAATAATTTGCAATCTCGGAATCCTGCAGAGGTAAAGAATAAGTGGGAACTGTAGCCTCGAACTGCAGATTTTCTTTATTGTAATATTTGGAAAAGGAGCTTTGCCCTTCAAGTTTAAGGGTATTACTGGTCTTTTCAGAAGAGTTCTCTATAGAAACGTCTTCTTCGGTGGAATTAAATGAACTGGTCTGATTGTCTGTTTCGTCCTCAAAGTTTGTTTCATTAACTGGACTTGTTTCATTAACTGAACTTGTTTCATTAACTGGCTCACTGCTGCTGCCAATGCAACCTGATCCAGATATCAGTGATACTATAAGCAAGCAAATAATTATCAATGTCCTCATTTTCAACTAAGATCCCCTCGAAACTGCAAAAATAAACACAAATTCAATAATTAACAATTTAAAATGAATAAATTGAACTCTATAATTTAAGTTAAGCGCGTACTTTATAAGTTTTTCTAACCAAATCTTCAAACTTATTTATCTCATACCGTCTTCAGATTATAACCATTCCTTGATCTTTGATTACTAGAGACTTTACACAGAACGCTTATATGACGATACAGACCGTAGCTATTTTATGTGATAGAAATTGCGGCCTCACAATTTTATGGTCTTTTACACGGCAGTTCTACCAATATGAAAAAGTTGGAATTTAGTTCAGATATTTTTAGGACTCATGTTTGGAAAAGGCAGGAAATTCAACAAAAGAATTTGGGGTATAGAAAGTTGAAAAGAATTTGAGATGGAAAAAGTTGAAAAGAACTTGCGATGAAAAATTGAAAAGAATTTGAGATGGAAAATTGAAAAGAATTTGAGATGGAAAATTGAAAAGAATTTGAGATGGAAAAAGTTGAAAGAAGATTTTCGAAGGAGAATGCTCATTGTCAGAGTGAACTTTAAAGTGAAGAGTCACAAAAAACATGGGGAAATGTAAAGATACCTTATTATGTTGGAAACTATTCTGATAATCTCTGACAATTTGGCATCATTTGGATGGCATCAGCTAAAATGGACATTTTAGTGGATCTGGATACAGTTTCATTGCATTCTCTTTATTCCAGCAGAGTTCTCGGATTAATAAAGCCGCTCCTGAGCATATGGTCTGCAAGCACAAGGGCAATCATGGCTTCGGCAACCGGAACCATTCGCGGAGGAATTGTGGGATCATGCCGGCCTTTTATTGCAATTTCAGTATTTTCCAGGGTTTTGAGGTCAACTGTCTGCTGAATTTTTCCTATGGACGGGGTTGGCTTTACTGCTGCCCTGCAGACAATGTCCAGTCCGGTTGAAATTCCTCCTAGAATCCCGCCTGCGTTATTGCTCAAAGTGGTTATTTTTCCATCCTCTATTCGGAAAGGATCATTCATTTCACTTCCGCGCAGGCGGGCAGCTTCAAATCCGGCTCCGATTTCAAAGCCTTTGACGGCAGGAATACTCATTAGAGCTTTTGCAAGGTCCGCATCCAGTCTGTCAAAGACCGGTTCTCCAAGGCCGGCAGGCACACCTCTGATAATAAGCTCGACAATGCCTCCGATACTGTCTCCTTCCTGGCGAAGAGCCGCGACTTTCTCAAGCATTTTTCCGGCAGCTTCAAGATCAGCACAGCGCACAGGGGTCTTTTCTACGTTTTCAAGAATTTCTTCAAAAGATAGAGGCTTTGCGCGGATGGCTCCAAGTTCAAGCACATGTCCAGCGATTTGTATTCCGAACCTGGAAAGCAGGAGTTTTGCAAGGGCTCCGCCTGCGACTCTGCCTATTGTTTCCCGGGCTGAAGACCTGCCTCCACCACGGTGATCCCTCATTCCGTAGCGGGCCATGTAAGTAAAATCGGCATGCCCGGGCCTGGGAGTGTCTTTAATGGCATCATAAGCCGAAGACCTGGCATCTGAGTTCCAGACAAGCATAGAAACAGGTGTGCCTGTGCTCATCCCTTCAAAAATTCCCGACAGGATTTCAACCCTGTCAGCCTCGTGCCTCGGAGTTGAAACCTCACTCTGTCCCGGACGCCTCCTGTCCAGTTCTTTCTGAATATCAGCCTCGGAGAAAGGAAGCCCTGCAGGCAGTCCGTCTACCACAACACCTACAGCCCTGCCGTGGGATTCGCCCCATGTAGTAATTCGAAACATCTGCCCGAAAACGTTTCCAGCCATGCATCTTAACTGGTTTTTTTGCTATTTGATCCTTGGGGTCGCTGGGAGGAGGGTTCAAGATGTACAACCACATCAGAGACATCTTTGTATTCACCCTTCAGCTTTTTGCTGACTTTATGAGCAATAAGGTGTGCATCGTCAAGTGGCATATCCGACTGGACAAGCAGATGCATATCAATCTTGAAATCTCCCATGCTCCCACGAGTCCGGATTTTATGGCATCCCTTTACGCCTTCAACTGTCATAACCAGGTTGCAAATTTCTTCCTCTTCAATTCGGGACATATCCAGAAGGACTCTGGAACCTTCTTTAATAATCATGTACCCGGCCCTGAAAATGATAAAAGCAATTACTATGGCTATAAAAGTAAAGAGATAAAAATAGAGGCTACAGTTTCATACTTTCGATGTCCGTAAGGATGCTCGATATCAGGCGGGCGGTCTCCAATAAAACTTCCAGCCAGTCCTACAATATTGGATAAACCATCAAAAAGGGAGTGATAACCGTCCGCAGTCATACTCAATGTACTGGTCAATTTCCCATCACGGACACTAAATTGGCCTTTTAGGCAATTCCACTGCCCAAATAAATAAGGTGATCGAATAAATAGGAGATATTATTGATATGCGGTCTTGAATTGGAAATCATCTTATCCATAGTTATCCACAGGGAATGGCGAAGAGCAAACTCTGGTTTGTCGCTACTTAAGTGTTTTTTTCTATTACCTTGAACCTTACAGTAAACTCAGTACCTTTGTTCCTTTTTAATTTAAGCTCTCCGTCTAACTGATTTACTAAAATATTTATTAACTGCATGCCAAGTGACTCGATACTTTCTAACTTCAGACCTTCAGGAATTCCGTTTCCATTATCTGAAACTACCAGACAGAACTCGGACCTGTTAATTCCATTAATTGTCTCTCCATGCCTTCTAAGTTGAATTCCAATTTCTCCTTCTTTCTTTCCAGTAAATGCATGTTTGAGAGAATTAGAAATTAGTTCATTAACAATAATGCCTAAAGGAACAGCAGTATCCATATCAAGAAATGTATTCTCTTCCAGATCCATATTCAAGCGGATATTTATGCTGCTAAGTCCATAAGTCATCAACAGGCTATCAGCCAATTTTTTAAGATATTCTGAAAAGTTCAGTTTTTCCGCCTGCCCTCCTTTGTAGAGTTCTTCGTGAATTAGAGACATTGAAAGTACGCGGTTCTGACTTTCACTGAAAGCTTGCTTGACTTTCTTATCCTCAAACTTTTCGGCCTGGAGATCCAAAAGAGAAGAGATTACCTGCAAGTTATTTTTGATTCTGTGGTGAATCTCTTTTATACGGACTTTTTCGAGTTTTACCAGAGCTTCTTCTGTTTTTTTACGTTCAGTGATATCCTGAACTATTCCTCTGACTCTAATAGGAGTGTTTTTCTCATCAAAAATTACTTGTCCCTGTGCATAGAGTATGCATTCTTCTCCATTAGCTGAGATAACTCTAAAATCAATTTCAAAAGATTTCCCGTAAAAAGCTTCTTTAAAAGCATTATTCACATATTCTCTATCTTCTGGAAGAACAAGATTCAAAAACGCATCATAAGTCCCATCGAATTCTAGAGAGCAAAGTCCGAAAATATTGTGTATTTCATCTGACCAGTATAATTCATCAGTCACCAGATTCCAGTCCCAATTTCCGAGATGGGCTATTTTTTGAGCTTCACTTAATCTAATTTTATTTTCAAGTAATGAGTTATAAGCTTCTTCAAGTTCAACTGTACGCTCTTTTATTTTTTCTTCTAAAGTATCATTTACTTTTTTTAATGCTTCTTCAGCTCTTTTGCGCTCGGTAATGTCAACTGCAATACAGATGACTCCAACGATGGCTCCTGTAGCATCGCGCAATGACTCAGTGGTCATCTCATGGAATAAATCTCCGCCAGCGGAAACAGGCCTATGAATAACCACTTCATCACATCTGCTAACACCACTAGCCAAAACCTGCTTTTTGATGGAAACAAATATCTCGGCATCATCTAATTGATATACATCATAATCATTCTTACCCAGAAGATCTTCGAGTTTAAAACCAGGCGAAGGATTATAAGCCCAAGTATATCTCAGATCACGGTCTTGACTGGAAATAACAACAGAAGATCCCTGCAAAGCAATACGGAAACACTCTTCGGACTTACGTAACATTTCTTCTATTTGTGCTCTCTCTATAATCTCTGCCGCCTGCTGAGCTAGCAGGTCAATTAGCTGAAGGTCATGGTCCTGTGGTTTATGTGGTTTTTTATAATGCGTTGAGAACATGCCGAGTAATCTTCCTGATCGGCTCACAATTGGTGTAGATTGTACCGCTCGTATTCCAGCTTTAAGCTGGATTTCCAGAGCAGGAGTACCTACAAAAATTGGGCTTTGTTCAACATCCTCGACAATTACCCTCCCTTTAGATCCAAGTGCCGTACCACAAGTTCCACTTCCCACAGATACACTGTTCCAGAAGTCCAGCCACCATTTAGGAAATCCACGAGAGGCTACAATCTTAAGTTCAGAGGATTCAGGGTCCAGTAATTGGATATTGCCAAAGTCAGCATCAGAAATTGCAATTGCAGCATCGACTATTTCGACAAGAACAGGTTCAAGATTACCTTCGCGAACAAACAGTGTACCGATCTTATGCAGCCTGGTCATAGCATTAAGGTCGGACAGTAGATATTTTTTGTGATCATTCAATGCTTTCTCTGATCTGGCCTGCTCTATCAGGTCAGCTGCCTGCCGCGCTAGCAAGTCAAGCCTCCAGAGATCATGCTCGTTTGGAGAATAAGGAAAATCCCATTGAGTCGTAAGGATACCAAGAAGCTTACCCGTCCGGCTTAACATCGGTGTGGACTGAATCGCTCGTACTCCGGCCTCACGCATCACAGTCAGAGAAGGTGTCCCGGCAAATATAGAACTTGTTTCAACATCCTCAACAACAATGCGCTCTCCATGTTGCATCACCTTTCCACAAACTGAAGCCATGTTCTCAGCAGATGCAAAATAATCCAGGAAAGGCTGTTCGTGACCATAATGGGCAACAATATGTAACGAATCATCCTCAAGGAGTTGCAAGGTACCCATTTTTGCTTCCACAATAGAGATTGCTGCGTCCATTATTTCTTTTAATAATGGTTGAATCCCTTCAGCTCCCAAAAGTTTTGTACTCAGCTCATGTATTTGAGTCAGTGCTTCCAGGTCGGCTTTTACCAGAAGATGTGCTTGCCTTATCTCCAGATCCAGTTTATCAATATCATGCTCAGGTTCTTCATTCTGCTTCAAATATGCTTTTAGGCTCTGTATTTCGTCTTTTAATGCACGGTTTTCATCCACCAGTAGCTTATTCTCATCTAATAATGCTTGACATGTTATAGGCTCCCAGCCATCAGTATGTTTGGTAGTCATATTTTTATACTGACCTTTTAAGATTAATTCGATCTTGCTGATTAGGTTCTCTGAAATCATTTTTTACTTTAATATTTGATTAACATCCCCAATATTTTGTAGATCGGATGATAGTTTCTGCTTTTTTGGCACTGCTTTTTGAGATATTTCGCTTGACAGATATTATATTAGTTTGACAGATATTATATTATAGGACTTACGCAGTTGAACTGAAGAATCAACAGCATTAGACAGCAAACTGTCTAAAACATTACTTAAATCCACAGTCTTTGTTGTAATTGATTTTGTTCCTCAAGTGCGTAAGTCCTAATATTAGTTATTTTGATAGCCTGCTCCCATGCTTGAGACGCTTATAGCGTTGTAGATTTATAAGGAAAGTTTTTTTTCAAACGTTATATACTCTTGCATCGGGACATATAAAGAGAATATAACATAAAGAGAATATAACATTTGAAAATAGAGATAATCGAACAAGAATTGTATTTCTTCAGAGGTTTTATTCGCACTGTCAGTACTTGATGCTTTTTTAGATACTTGCTCTTTCGATGATATCGGCTGCACTGAGAGCTAGAAGATCCAACATTTGAAGTGTATCTTTGTCTGGCTTATGTGGTTTTTTATATTGTGTTGAGAACATGCCAAGTGGTTTTCCTGACCGGCTCACTATTGGTGTAGATTGTACCGCTCGTATTCCAGCTTTAAGCTGGATTTCCAGAGCAGGAGTACCTACAAAAATTGGGCTTTGTTCAACATCCTCGACAATCACCCTCTCTTTGCGTCCAAGCGCCGTACCACAAGTTCCTTTTCCCACAGATACACTATTCCAGAAGTCCAGCCACCATTTAGGAAATCCACGAGAAGCTACAATCTTAAGTTCAGATGATTCAGGGTCCAATAATTGGATATTGCCAAAGTCAGCGCCAGAAATTGCAATTGCAGCATCGACTATTTCGACAAGAACCGGTTCAAGATTACCTTCGCGAACGAACAGTGTACCGATCTTATGCAGCCTGGTCATTGCATCGAGGCCAAACATCAACTGTTTTTCGCGCTCACTATAGGTTGTCTCTACCTGTTTGTAATCCGGATCAATTTTACCTGTAGTCTGTTCAAGTCCTTCAGCCTGTGCCAGACATGCTCTTAGACTCTGTACCTCTTCCTTTAATGCATTGTTTTCATCTGCCAGTAATTTATTCTCATCCAATAGTGCCTGATACATTGTGGATTCTTGACTTGTAGTATACCTAGAATTCATGCTTTCCACTCTCCATAAATAATATGTTTAATACTCGAAATTTTGAGTTTTCTATATAATTTGTATTACAGGCTATCTAAAAACTCAATTCATTTATACAACTGGATAATTGATATTTTTTAGTTTAAATTAGAATCGGAAATTTTTCCGAAACTCCGGCGTATATTTACCTTTAAGTCGAATTTTGCATCCCAATTGTACAATCAAATTTAGTTTTTGAGGCTATCCGATGATCTTTATTTTTAATTACAGTTACCAGATATAAAAATAAGAAGCGAATTTTAGATATTATAAAATGAATTAAAATAAAAATATTAACTTAAATTAAAAAATATATATAGATATATGAATAATTTTCATATTTATATTGGTAACTATTAATAATCATTCTTTAATTATTAGATATATAGATAAGTTGTATTATTTAATACCTACTTTAGGCGACAAACATATTAACACATTAATATACTTACGAACTATTTTTAACGATAGGGGTTGGAAAAAGAAAGGCTCTTCGTTGTCTTGTGTAGATATCCTCATAATATTCTCATAAAATCCAGCGCGTTATTTAATTGAAAATAGTATTACATAGAGAATGACGAAGAACCAAAAGAAAAGATCAAAATTCGGATAGATGATTACAAAAATTTGACTTTTGAATCTCTCGTACAAGCTCCCTAAAAACAGATCAAAAAATTGGGATACAAAACCAATCACAGCCATCATTGCTGCTAACGAATGTTTTCGAGGAGATTCAGGCATTTATTTAAAAATATAAAAAAGAAAAGTGCTTTATGAATATAAAGCGTTTATTCCTACTTCTTAATGACCTTATCCCTTAGTTACATTCCGTAGTCACGCCATCAAATTCCTCTGGATTAGCTTCGGCTTCGGCCTTCGTGGCGCGTACAATGCCGTCCTTGTGAACAGGCGGTGAATAGATCGTATAGAATTTTAAAGAACCTGTTTTCAAAGTGTTGATGACATTGTGCTGGGCACCTGCCGGCACAACCACTGCAGATCCGCTACCGACTTCATATTCGTTACCGTTAATTATGCACTTTCCCTGCCCTTCCTCAAAGCGGAGAAACTGGTCGGTATTCTCATGCACTTCCATTCCGATATCTTCCCCTGGTTTGAGGCTCATAATCGATAGTTGGTTATGCTTTGCAGTATAGAGTACCTTCCGGAAATAGTTATTTTCCAATGTGACATTTTCGATATTGGTAGAAAACCCTTTCATTTGATTTTTTGCCTTTTCTACTGTCTTGCATGTCTCCTTTCCAGCCATACTGGGAAGTTCTTTAGCGCTTACTGCCGCTACGGTAATTGATAGTAGAAAACAAACTGCCAGCAAAATGCCCAGTGTCTTTTTAAGACTCATTTGTTGACTCCCCCAACCTGTTTCAACTTAATCAATTTTGCAGATTTTAGATATTCAATTCACCCATGCTGGCAGATATGCTCATCATTAATAAATTGTCCAATGTATTTTGATGAGGATACTAACAGTAGTAAATTCTATCCTCATTTTATATCATGGAACTTGCCAGCAAAGGCGATTTCAAACACACGCAATAGTATAATTATATTCGATGAATATAATATAAGCAGAAATATAAATATTGGATGAATAAAAATGACGACTACAAATTGATTTTTTACATAGAACTCCCCCAGGAATATTCACAATGTTTATATTTTTCAGTATTTCATCTTCAAAGGACAGCTTTGTCATTGGTTTGCCAGGTTTGGAACGCGGACTCATGCATATTTAGATAACCGAGAAAAATCGAGTTTCTGATCCTGAAATATTTTCCAGAAAATCTTAATGAGTGAAACTGAAAATTGGTTTTGGGATAAGCTTGCAAATTGAAACTTGAATTAAAGATTCAGGTAAAAGGCTTTTTTGATTCAAAACTCTTAGAAACCCTGCTTTTAGACAATAGACTTGAGGTAATTTTGCCTTGTGCATTAGCCTTAAATATTAGGTTTGCCTAAATATGGACAAATTAAAAAATTAGGTCTGCCTAAATATAAGAGCAAAAATATGAAACTACCAGTTACCTGCCCTGAAAGAGAATGCTGTTGCGGAAAAACGAGATGCACACCAGGAAAAGGGCTTCCGAAAATCATACTTATAGGAAACCCTAACGTGGGAAAAAGCAGCCTTTTCAATGCCCTCTCCGGAAGTTATACACTGGTCTCCAATTATCCGGGAACCTCAGTTGAAATCACCCACGGAAAAGCAAGGATAGGAGAAAGGGAATATGAAATAATCGACACGCCCGGGATGTACTCCCTGCTCCCTGTAAGTGAGGAAGAAAGGGTCTCTCAACTTCTACTTTTTGAGGAAGAAGCTTCAGTTTACCTCCATGTAATAGATGCCCGAAACCTCAGGCGGATGCTTTCTTTCACCCTGCAGCTACTTGAAGCCGAGCTTCCTCTTATCCTTGTCCTGAACATGATGGACGAAGCTGAAGAAAGAGGAATTGAAATCGATATATCTGAACTCAGCCATTACCTGGGAATCCCGGTTGTTGGAACGGTTTCAAGTGAAGGAAAAGGGGTAGAGGAACTTAAAGCTGCAATTTCGGAGTTTACTCCTGGAAACAACATTCAAAAATTTAGGCAAAAACTTGACTATGGTACAGAAATTGAGCCATATATCGAAAAAGTTGAAGGTTTGCTTGACCCCGCAAAAAAAGCCGAAATTTCAGCAGGAATCTCAGCCGGAATCTCAACCGAAATCTCAGCCGGAATCTCAAAAAGAGCGATCTCACTCCTGCTGCTGCAGGAAGATCGGACAGCCCTTGAATACCTGCAAAGGGCTGAAAAAACCCCAAATTGTGAGGGAAAAAGTCGCGGAAAAAGCTCAGAAGAAATCCAGAAACTTGCAGAAGCTGCCTCAAAGATATCTGAAGTCCCTCTTTCCTACCTGTTCACCCTGAAGCGCCAGGAACATGTAAACGAAATCGTAGAACAGGTAATGAAAACACCTGAGAAAAGCGAGAGAAAAAGTAATGGCAAAGCCGGAAAAAGAAGAGCAGAAGAAGATACTGGAATAAAGAGAAGTAAAACACAGAATAGAAATCTCGGTTTTTCCGAGAAAATTGACAGTATTCTCATCCATCCTGTGCTTGGGATACCTGTATTGTTTTTAATCCTGTACTTCGGGCTCTATCTGTTTGTAGGCGTATTTGCAGCCGGAACAGTTGTTGATTTTCTGGAAAATACGGTCTTTGGAGGATACATAAACCCCCTTGTAACTGCAAAGTTCACGTCGCTTGTACCCTATCCAGCTCTTCAGGACCTTTTTGTGGGAGAATACGGAATTTTTACCCAGGCCGTAACATATGCAATTGCCCTTATTCTTCCGATAGTGGGAGCCTTTTTCCTTGTGTTTTCCATCATAGAAGACACGGGTTATCTTCCAAGGCTGGGCCTGCTCCTGGATGGCATGTTCAAGAAAATAGGGCTCAGCGGAAGGGCAGTAATCCCAATGGTACTCGGGTTTGGCTGTTCTACAATGGCTACAATGGTCACCCGCACCCTTGAAACAAAAAGGGAAAGGCTCATTGCAAATATCCTGCTGGCTCTTGCAATTCCCTGCTCGGCACAGCTAGGCATTATTATTTCAGTCCTTTCGGGAAACCCTGAAAGCCTGCTTATCTGGGCTGTAGTAATAATACTGGAATTTATCCTGATAGGTTTCCTGGCTTCCAGAGTCCTGCCAGGAGAAGCTCCCACCTTCATACTTGAAATGCCTCCTCTAAGGAAACCGAAGCTTTCGAACATACTGGTTAAAACTTACTCCAGAATGCACTGGTATTTTCTGGAAGTTCTGCCCCTATTTGTACTGGCAAGTGTTCTGATATGGATAGGCAGGCTAACAGGCCTTTTTGCCCTTGCCCTGAAAATCATAGAATACCCAACAGTCTGGATAGGCCTGCCTCCTGATGCAGCTGATGTCTTCCTTTTCGGTTTCTTCAGGAGAGATTTTGGGGCAGCTGGACTTTATGGAATGCATGACTCAGGATTACTGACAGGTGTGCAGCTCGTAGTTGCAGCCATTACTCTTACCCTTTTCATGCCATGCATAGCTCAGTTCATGATGACGATAAAAGAAAGAGGTTTAAAAACAGCCCTTACAATTTCGGGTTTCATTTTCCCGTTTGCCTTCCTTACAGGCTTCATCGTAAATAACCTGCTAAAACTGCTGGGGGTTACCCTGTGAAATGCCCACTCTGCGGAAACGAATTTGAGAAAGCTGATGAAACGAAATGCACCGGCTGCGGGAAACTTCATAGTTGTAACAAGCAGTGCTGCCCAAACTGCGGATATGAACTTGTACAAGAAGCAAAGATTATTCAATCCATAAGGAAGTTTTTCAAATGGTAACTAAAAACCCACATTTTGATCTGAAAACTATAACTCTCTGCGCAATGGAACCCAGAAAAACCGGAAAAATTGCCCACCTTGAAACGAAGAACCCGGGAATTCTACAGAAGTTAATAGCTATGGGTATCCTGCCTGGTATGCCTATTACACTGATCCGGCGCTCGCCGTCATATCTTTTTGAGGTTGACCAGACCAGGTATGCTGTTGATAAGGAAATTGCGAATAATATTTATGTTAGCTATTGATTTTACTCCAATGAAGAGGTACAGGAAATGGCCTCGGAAAGATACCCGTCCGAACACACAATCAAAAATATAATAGAGTGAGGGAAGAGGTCCTCATAAGAGCACTCATTTATGACCTCCAACATTTATTTACGTTCTCCAAGGAAGATCATCATCCCTGAAGGTGAAGCTTCTTTGTAAATACCCTCCAGTACTTCAAGCAAATCCTCTTCGCCCCGCCAGAAGGGGAATTTTCCAAGCCTTTTTGGAAGAACTGCTGCAGCCGGAGGGATATGAACCTCAAGGGATAGGCTTTTTCCTTCTTCTGGATTTTCAGGAAGCTTACCCCAGAAAGTTTCCGGATCAAGTGGCAGGGGCTCCGGAGAAAAAGGAGCTATTCCTTCTTTGTTTTTGGCTCCGGTTTCGGTTCCGATCTCAACATCCGGCTCTTCCAGGAATCTTCTGGCTTCTGCAACAAGGTTCTGGTTTTCCGGGCCCGAACCCTTTCCGAGAATGGACATAAAATCGTCCATATCTACCCCCCTCAGCTTAAAGATAAGGAAAGGGTCCCTGTCAAATTCTTCCCCGAGCAGATAGTAGACGGCTGCAATATGCTTGCAGGGGTTTGACCAGTCAGGACAGGAACAGTCGGTTTCAAGGTCTTCGAGCTTTTCAGGGAAAAGGGAGAGACCTATTTCCTGGAATGCAGAGTCGATATCTTCCGGCATTTCTCCTGCGAGGAGCTTGGCTGCAAATATAGGCTTTAAGGCAAGCCTTTCTGCAAGACGTTCCCATTCGGAACCGTTCAGTGTACGGACTTTAATTGTTACTGAGTAGGGTTTGGGGCTTGAACCCTGGACTTTGGCTCTTACAAGCCCTGTTTCTATTTTTATGGAAGTTACCTGGCCTTTACGAGCATAAGTTTTTCCGCGGGTTAACCTCGCTCCAAGGTTAAAGCTTTCAAGGGTTTTGATCCAGCGTTTTGCCCACCAGCTCTTGACAAAGCTCCCACGTTTGGATTTTGCTTTGATTCCTCCTTTGACTTCAATTGGCTTTGTGGGCTCATAATGACCATATCCATCCCAGTAAGCTGCCATATTATTCACCTACCGCTTCTTCTCTAAGAGTAAAAATTTCCTTCAATTCCTCATTGGAAAGTTCTGTCAGCCAGGATTCCCCTGTCCCGACAACATTCTCTGCGACCTGCACTTTATGCTCAATAATCTCATCGATTTTTTCTTCAAGCGTGCCTGCACAGATGAACTTGTGAACCTCGACGTTTTTTGTCTGGCCTATACGGAATGCCCTGTCAGTTGCCTGGTTTTCAACAGCCGGATTCCACCAGCGGTCGAAATGGAATACATGGTTGGCTCCAGTAAGGTTAAGCCCCGTGCCTCCGGCTTTAAGGGAGAGGACAAAAATCGGGAGATACTCTTTTCCTTCCTGGAAACGCTCAAGCATCCGGTCCCGCTGCTTTCTGGGAACCCCGCCGTGCAGGAAAAGGACTTCACAGCCGAAGCTCGCCTGCAGGTGCTCTTTTAGTATTTTTCCCATTTCCGCAAACTGGGTGAAAACAAGGGCTTTTTCTCCGTTTTCCAGAACCACATCCAGCATTTCGGTAAGCCTTTCGAGTTTTCCTGACCGTCCTGGAATTCCGGAGTTGTCCTTCAAAAACTGTGCTGGATGGTTGCAGACCTGCTTGAGCCTGGAAAGGGCAGATAGAATTATTCCTTTTCTCTGGATTCCCTCTTCATCAGCTTCTTCAATTGCCTCTTCGATATCTTTGAGGACTGCCGCATAGAGTGAAGCCTGTTCTTTTGTCAGCGTACAATAGGTCTTCATCTCCATTTTTTCCGGCAGGTCAGAGATAATCGAACTGTCAGTCTTCAGGCGACGCAGGATGAAGGGACCTGTAATTTCTTTTAACCTTCTTGCAGCTTCCGGGTCTCTTTCGGCCTGAATGGGGATAAAGAAGTTCCTCTTGAAGCCGGCCTGACTGCCGAGGAAGCCGGGATTTAAAAACTCCATGATGGACCAGAGGTCGCCTACATTATTTTCAACCGGAGTCCCTGTAAGAGCTATGCGGTAATCGGCTTCCAGCGCCCTGGCAGCTTTTGCCTGTTTAGTTTCAGGGTTTTTGATATTCTGGGCTTCGTCAAGTACCACTCCAGCCCAGGGAACACCTTTTAAGAACGTAACATCCCTCTGCAAAAGACCATAGCTTGAGATAACAATACTATGTTTCATAGCTTCTTTTTTGAATTCCTCTTCTTTTTTCCGGCTGGTGCCGTGGTGCACCATTACCGAAAGTTCAGGCGTAAAGCGAGCAGCCTCTTTTTTCCAGTTATTGATAACCGAAGTCGGACAGACCAGAAGAACCGGTTTTGTGGCTACAGGTTTTGCGGCGTTAGGAGCATTAGAAATGTTAGGAGCAGTAGAAGCGTTAGGAGCAGTAGGAGCAGTAGAAGCGTTAGGAGCAGTAGGAGCAGTAGAAACGTTAGGAGCAGTAGAAACGTTGGGAGCAGTAGAAACGTTAGGGACGCTAATAAGTTTTGAATCTTCACGTCCGGCTGCCCCTTCTTCAACCTGTTCCAGGTCATACTGGATGAGAGCAAGCGTCTGGATGGTTTTTCCAAGCCCCATGTCGTCTGCAAGGCAGGCTCCTATGCCTAATTGCCTCAAAAAAGAAAGCCATGAGTAACCTCGGAATTGATAAGGCCGAAGAGTTCCTGAAAAACCATTGGGAGCCGGAAGTTCTTCAAATCCGGTTTTGTCCTTTAAGCGACTGATTAATTCTCCAATCCAGCCTTCTGCATTGATCCCTTCAAAATCCAGACCTCCAGCATTTTCGGATGCTCCTACAGCAAGCTTTAGAACCTCGCGCAGGTTTGCTTCTCCATGGGGGTTCTTCTTCCAGAACTCAAGAGCAGCCTTGATTTCAGCATCGTTTACCTCAACCCACTGCCCGCGAACCTTCACAAGTGGAGCTTTGAGTTTTGCAAGAGCCCGCAACTCTTTGGCTGTTAACACCCTGTCCCCAAGGGCGATTTCCCAGTCAAAGCTGACGATTTTGTCTAGAGTAAGCCCGTTTCCGGCCTGTAACTTCTTGCCCTTAACCTTTGCCTGGGCTTTTAAGTGAGTTTTTGTACCCTTGCGAGTCCACCAGCCAGGAAGAAGTATTCCAAACCCGGCCTGGCTTAAGTTCACTGCATTTTCAGTCAGGAAACGGTAAGCCTCTTTCGTATCAAGGGAATATCCGGCTGGGTTGGGAGCCTCAAGGCTGGAAGCGATTCCTGCATTAATACCGGCAGCCTGCCCGAGGGAAGATAACAGAAATTGACGAATGTTTTTCACATCATATTTTTTCAACGGGCTGCCCTTTTTTGGCTTCCAGGCTTCTTTTACAGGAATCAGAAGGCTTGGGTCCTCGTAAGACTGAAGCAGGTAGCGGACGTACCACAGCCCTTTGGGAATTTCGATATCATCTATCTCTTCCCTGCTTCTGTTGTTTTCTGTGGTTTCTTTGAGTTCTTCAGTTTCTTCGTCCTCAACTGGTTCTTCCAGCCGAAAACAGAACCTGAAAGGTGAAGTAGTAAGTATTGTGAGGGGACGCTGCCATTCACGGGCCCGAGCCTCAAGCTGAATAAGTTCGGTATCATCTCCATAGATCAGCCCGTCCGGGCTTTTCAGGGCAGAAACCCAGGCATCATGGATACTGTCAAAGGACTTTCTTTTGCGCGTCTCTTTTGCAAACCCTTCTCCTATTTCGGATCGGACTATCCAGTCAAGAGAGGTTTCAATAAACTGCCTTGCCACTAAAGTTGCAGGCATTTCAGGCGGCACGGCAGAGGATTCAGGAGCAAGAGCCCTGGAAGCAGGAGGCATTTGCTTTGCAAGTTTTGCCAGCTCTTCTGCATTTTCTCCGGAAAATACGGGTTCCCAGAAAGCCCTGTACTCTCCTTCTTCTTCCCTGACTCCAGGCAGGTATTTCTGTCCTGCGACCAGTGAACCTGCAAATTTCAGAGCATCGGCCCACCAGAGGAGATCACTTCCTGAAATGATGCCAGGGGCTAAAACTCGTTTTCCCATGCAGGCACAGAGAAGAACAAGAGTTTCTTCAGCTTCCAGAGGGTATGCATTAACCGTCCAGGGAGCCAGGGAAAGTTCGGCTTTCGACTCCGGAATTTCAGCAACCAGAGAGCTGGAAGTAACCGGGTTCCCGCCTATAGTCGGCATCCAGACGTTAATTTTCTTGCCCTCTTTTCGGTCAGGACTGCCCAGCAGCAGCTCAAGAGCAGAAAACAGGTTTTCAAAACTAGAATCATAAGGATAAGGCTTTGCCGTCGGACTTTTAGGTTTTCGCCCCCGTCGAGCGCCCTGAATTTCGTTTTCAGCCGGGCTTTCACCCCATAAGAAGAACTGTTTTCCAACTCTGCCTGCATGAAGAATTATCATAGATATTGTATATTAGCAAAGAAATATTAAAAGGAATCGGAATGAGCTGCTTGAAAACTCCGTTTGTTCTTCGGCATAGGTTCTCAAAAAAGTCTTCCACTGTTACATAGTTAATATTTCCATAATTATTTTCCACGATTGCAGGACTTGTACGCTTCAGAAATTATACGCTTCAGAACTTACACGCTTGAATTGAAAAGCAATAACATTAAACCTTTAATTGCCTAACTCGCAAGTTTGATAACAACGTGTGATTCTCCTACAACATCCTTGAATATACACATGCAGGAAGCGTATATTTTGTGAGCTGGACATGTTTTTGATTAATATTCAAGCCCTTCCCTTGCCAGGACGTTTTTCTCGAAAGGATGCTTTATAAGCCTCATCTCCGTTACCAGGTCTGCCCTTTCTATCAGTTTTCCAGGAGCCCTCCTCCCTGTCAGGACGACTGTAGTTTCTTCCGGTATATCATCCAGCAGTTTGAGGAGATCTTCGGTTTTCACAATGCCAAAGTGGGCTGCAAGATTTATCTCGTCCAGTATCAGGAGCCTGGGCTTCCTTTTCAGGGCTTTTTTTGCAAATTCGAGGCCCTTTTCCGCCAGTTCATAATCCAGAGGCATGGGATTCTTGAAATCTATGAAATCTTCCCTTCCAAACTGGTGGATCTCGTATTCCGGAGCTAGCCTGTCCTTTATTTTGTACTCCCCTATGTACTTCCTGCCTTTCATGAACTGGATAATTATTACACTGTACCCGTGGCCTACAGCCCTGAGAGCCAGTCCAAAGGCGTTTGTGGTCTTTCCTTCTCCTTCCCCCGTGTAAAGATAAACCAGGCCTTTAACCAATTTAACCCCTCAGAAAGTGTACTTTCTCCCCAAAAAGAGTGTAGTTGCAGGAAAATGTAATTTTTGTATCAGGGCCTCCATAACCCATAAAAAATTAGTTTTTCTCCATAAAAGGGCTTTTGGTTGTCCATTTTTACATTGTTGATATTGCCATGATTAAAAATTCAGTATGACAAATGATTGCGTTTTTGTGCAAGGAACACAAATCAGTTCCAGTTTCATTGAGGTCCGGAACAATGGACATATAAAAAGACTGAAAGCCTTACATTAGATAAATTATCCGCTTTACTGGTCTGTGATCCTGTTCAATAATATAATTCAAGTACTTGATTTGCCGAAGGCCTACTTTTTATGTAATATTTCGTCATTTTTCGTTGTATATAATGAATAAATATAAGTATTTGAGCGATGTAGATGATTTTTGTTACTGTTGTTTTGTTTTTTTATTAAGAGCATTATTGGTAAAAGATCAACAAAATAGTAGGCGGATAATATATTATCAACTGAATAAAAAGAGCCACAATATTTTCAGATACGAATCTTAATTTTCTAAAAATTCTTTTAGTACTGCATTCGGAAGCGATTCTGAAATATGTGTTCACAAAACTTAACTTTTTAGTAGATCCGAAGATCAATGATTTTTCCAGAATAAGGAACTAATTTTGGAATCGAAACCCCAGAATGAAGATTTAGGTTCGAGCGTTGAGGAAATATCGCAATGATAGAAACCTCAATTATGAGCGCGGACATCATAGACCGAAAATTTGTGTTATAATTTGTGTTATAATTTGTGTTATAATTTGTGTTATACGTGATGTATAGGAGTGATTAAATGAAGACTAAGTTGAATAGACCGTTTTTCTTTGCAATACTAATGTGTTTCATGTTGATGACAACAGGAATTACCGCAGCTTCTGTTGACCATCCTCCAGTACTTAATCCTATAGGCAGTAAAACAGTTTATGAAGGGAAAACGTTAAGCTTTACTCTCACAGCAAAAGACCCTGATGGCGATAAAGTAACATACTCTGCTACAGGCCTACCAAGTGGAGCCAGGTTGGCTGCGAGCACTGGCAAGTTTACCTGGACACCTGCAATTGGTCAGAAGGGAAACTATATTGTAACATTCAGCGCGAAAGCCAAAGGTCTAAAAGACTCTGAGAAAGTAAAAATAACAGTATTAGCTGAGAATCCAAAAATAAAAATTACTTCCGTGTCACGTTATGGAACCTCAGGATACGCTTCAGGCACAGTTAAAGGTGTAAGTACTTCAGCCTATAGGGTTGCTGTCTTTATATATGTCCCAAATTTAGGATGGTGGAATAAACCCACCTGGGCTCAACCATTAACAACAATTAACTGCAATGGTAAATGGAAGTGCGATATAGATACGGGCGGACGAGATGTATACGCAACAAAAGTCGCTGCATTCCTTGTCCCAAAGAACTATAAACCACCTGAACTTCATGGATCTTCGAGTCTACCGTCTGAGCTTTACAAAAAAGCGGTTGCTCATCACGAAGTCTCTAGATAAATATTAAGGCTCTTCGTTGTTTTGTGTGGATATCCTCATAATGTCCTCATAAAAACCAATGCGGTCTTGAATTGAGAATCATTTTATCCATAAAGAATGGCGAAGAGCCAATATTAAAAATTACAGACTAAATCTTCTTTTTTACGAGTTCAGGGATATTAAAGAATAAATTCAAGTTTTCACCTGGATTTCCGCAGATGTCCTTTCAATTCCCATAATTATTTCTGCTATCTTTTTTTTGAATGTTGACGGGCTTCATTTGTCTGATTTTTGAAATTAATTGAAAGATTTCAGTACTGTAATATAGGACAAGTTGAATAATAGTTCAACAGGTCGGAAGCTTAGTTAATTGGAAAACTGGCCTGTGGAGATATACATGCCCATCGGTCCTACAACGTACTTTGGGAAAGAGAGAGTATTTGTTGATAGGGAAGCCTGCATTCAGACTTTCAGAGAAAATATCCAGAATTCGGGAAATATAGAATACAACGTACTATTTTATCACGGAATTGCCGGAATAGGGAAAAGCAAGCTGCAGAAAGAATTGCAAAAGATACTGGATGAAGAGTATCCCGAAATATTCTGGGCAGCTATTGATCTGAACACAAAAACTTATAGAGAAGTCGGAACTTTTTTAATCGCCCTGAGAAACAAGATTCAGGAGAAATACAAAGCTAAGTTTTACCTTTTCAACATTGCTCATGCCATATACTGGAAAAAACTACACCCTGAAATTCCCCTGCTAGAAGAGAACTATCCTGTGATTAAAGAAGGAAAATTTTTCAGTAAAATAATAGATGTCCTTAATGAATTTGGGCCTACAAGGTTAATCTGGGATATTATAAATAATGCTCCAGACAACATAAAGAGATATTATAAAGAACAAGCCATAGACATCAATAAACTTGTTTCTATGGAAGCCCCTGAAATAGAAAAATTATTGCCTGGTTTTTTTGCTGCAGATTTTACAAGTTATTTAGGTACGAATTCAAAAGCTTACATATTTATTGACACTTATGAAGCTCTCTGGGATGGTCTGAGGGATAAAGGCAGTTTCCATGAAAAAGATGCATGGATCCGGGAAAACCTTATCCCAAACATGAAAGGAGTTTCATGGGTAATCTGTGGAAGGGATGAATTGTTATGGGTTCCCGAATGTGATGAAGACTGGAAAATGTATCTGGAACAACATCCGGTAGATGAACTTCCAGAGAAATATTGTCAAGAATTTTTAGAAGATTGTGGTATTGAAAATAAGGACATTCGGAATATAATTATTAAAGCCAGTGAAGGGGTTCCATACTATCTTAACCTGTCTGTTGATACCTATGAAAAGATTAGCAAGAAAAGACAGCCAGTCTCTGAGGACTTCGGAAAGACGCAGAAAGAGATATTCAACACATTCGTAAAATACCTGAATGATAACGAAATTCGAGCTCTCAAAGTGCTTTCAGTACCCAATTCCTGGGACAGAGCCCTTTTCGAAATATTGATGAAAAAGTTTGATTCAGGATATCCTGCTGGCGCATTTTCAGAACTAATTAAGTTTTCTTTTGTCAAAAAAGATACCGATGGAAAATGTTCTGTTCATCAGTTGATGAGAAAAAGCCTTAAGGAATTCCATGATCCCACAGATCGAAAGAATATTCATAAGTACCTACTTGATTTTTACAGCAAAAAGCTAGAAAAAATTGATATCAAGGCAATCACTCCAGAACACGAAAACGCCCTTACCGAAGCTTTCTACCATGCAAAAGAGTCACTTGATGCAGAAGAATTATGCGAATGGTTTATTTCTGTATCTACTCCGTTCTACAGAGCAGCATTCTGGCAATTGATTTCTCCCTTTTATGAGGAAATTCTTCAGATACTCGAAGTAAATGTCAGCCCTGAACATTTGCTCATTGGAGTTACTTTGAATTATCTCGGTATACTTTATACAAATATGGGAGAATACGAAAAAGCACTCCCATTTTATCAAAGAGCACTGGAAATCTATGAAAAAGTACTCGGCCCGCAGCATCCAGATGTTGCAAAAACACTAAACAATCTCGCAGAACTCTATCGTCAGATGGGCGATTACGAAAAAGCACTCCCATTTTATCAAAGAGCACTGGAAATCTATGAAAAGGTGCTCGGTCCGCAACATCCAGATGTTGCAAAAACACTAAACAATCTCGCAGGACTCTATGAAAGTATGGGAGAATACGAAAAAGCACTCCCAYTTTATCAAAGAGCACTGGAAATCTATGAAAAGGTGCTCGGTCCGCAGCATCCAGATGTTGCACGAACTCTAAACAATCTCGCATTACTCTATTACAGTAAGGGAGATTACGAAAAAGCACTCCCATTTTATCAAAAAGCACTGGAAATCTATGAAAAGGTACTCGGTCCGCAGCATCCATCTGTTGCAACAACACTAAACAATCTCGCAGGACTCTATGAAAGTATGGGAGAATACGAAAAAGCACTCCCATTTTATCAAAGAGCACTGGAAATCTATGAAAAGGTRCTCGGTCCGCAGCATCCAGATGTTGCACGAACTCTAAACAATCTCGCATTACTCTATTACAGTAAGGGAGATTACGAAAAAGCACTCCCATTTTATCAAAAAGCACTGGAAATCTATGAAAAGGTACTCGGTCCGCAGCATCCATCTGTTGCACAAACTCTAAACAATCTCGCATTACTCTATTACAGTAAGGGAGATTACGAAAAAGCACTCCCATTTTATCAAAGAGCACTGGAAATCTATGAAAAGGTACTCGGTCCGCAGCATCCAGATGTTGCAACAACACTAAACAATCTCGCAGAACTCTATCGTCAGATGGGCGATTACGAAAAAGCACTCCCATTTTATCAAAGAGCATTGGAAATCTATGAAAAAGTGCTCGGTCCGCAGCATCCATCTGTTGCAACAACACTAAACAATCTCGCAGAACTCTATCGTCAGATGGGCGATTACGAAAAAGCACTCCCATTTTGTCAAAGAGCACTGGAAATCTATGAAAAGGTACTCGGTCCGCAGCATCCATCTGTTGCAACAACACTAAACAATCTCGCATTACTCTATTACAGTAAGGGAGATTACGAAAAAGCACTCCCATTTTATCAAAGAGCACTGGAAATCTATGAAAAGGTACTCGGTCCGCAGCATCCATCTGTTGCACAAACTCTAAGCAATCTCGCAGGACTCTATTACAGTAAGGGCGATTACGAAAAAGCGCTCCCATTTTATCAAAGAGCACTGGAAATCTATGAAAAGGTTCTCGATCCGCAACATCCAGATGTTGCACGAACTCTAAACAATCTCGCAGAACTCTATTACAGTAAGGGAGATTACGAAAAAGCACTCCCATTTTATCAAAGGGCACTGGAAATCTATGAAAAAGTGCTCGGTCCGCAACATCCAGATGTTGCAAAAACACTAAACAATCTCGTAGAGACCTATCACAAAATCGGAAGACTTAATGAGTCACTACAACTCTATGAGCGTTCTCTTGACATAATTGAATATAAATTAGGCACTGCTCATCCTTATTTCAACATCGCTATAGCCAATTTGATAGAATTATATAATAGTATGCTGGAAGAAATGATGTTTTATGGTTACTTAAGGTCACAAAGGTAAAAAAGAATAAATGTTTATTCCCTCACATGCCTGACGATATGACCGGCCTCAGGAATTATAATCTCAGAAATTGCCAGTTTCACAGCATTTGGCGACCCCGGAAGGCAGAATACCGCTTTTCCTTTAATCACGCCTGCAACAGCTCTGGTAAGGATTACCGATGTTCCTATGTCTTCAATGCTTTTATACCTGAAAAGTTCCCCGAAGCCTGAAATTTCTTTTTCAAAAAGTGGGGTTACAGACTCAATTGTAATGTCTTTTGGTGCAAGCCCTGTGCCTCCGCTTGTAATTATAATATCTGCGGGGCTGTCAAGTGCAGCAAGAACTGCATCGGTAATTGAGGTTTTTTTGTCGGAAACCAGCCTGTAAAAAGAAATTTTATGGCCGGCCGCTTCGAGAAGATCTTTCATATTTTTGCCTGAAATATCATCGGCATCTTCAGGTGAGGCGGGATTTCCGTATTTTTCATATCTTGAGGTCGAAATTGTGATTAAGGCAAACGAAAAGAATTTTTTTGCTTCTTTTTTATGAATTTCCGGTGTAGATTCTTTCATGAAAACCACCTATAGCCATGAGTCTAAACAATGCAACTAATCAAGGAGATATAAAGTATTTTTTGTTGCAGCAATTAAAGGCATGACTATAACAGGGACTTGTAAAATCTTCGGAGGCTGAACAGCTATACAGGTTCAATTTGGCTGGAGTAAATTATAATTTCCCGAAGATTTTACAGAACCAGAATAGCATTTCTATGGAACTGTTTATTTAGTAGCTATAAGTTGTTTATTCTTTTAGGTGAAATTTTATTCGGTCGAGCTTCTTCTGCTTTTCTCACATACTTCTCACATACTTTTATGATAAGGCCCGTTTTCGATCACTTTTTCATAGACTTCAAGGGTTTTTTCAGCTATTTTTTTCCAGTTATATTTCTTTTTGAGAACATCATGCCCTTTTTTCCCCATTCGGTTGTGGCCAAGCCCTTCAAGGACGTAGTTGAGTCCCCAGGCAATAGAGGAGGGCTCTTTATAAGCAACAACACCTGTCTTGAAATTCTCCACAAGGGCTACTGCATCGCTTGCAACTACCGGTTTTTTTGCATCCCAGGCTTCAAGAACAACGATTCCGAAGGGCTCGTTCCGGCTGGGCACGCATACAAGGTCACAGGCGTTAAACCAGTCTATTACGGTGTTATCCGGGGCATATCCAAGGAAATTGCACGAGTTTCCAATGCCAAGTTTCTGAGCCTGGTATTCACAATGAGAGCGCATTCCCCCATCTCCGATCAGTACAAATCGGGCATCCCTTTTTTTCAGGACTCTTGCCGCAGCTTCGACTAGCAGGTCAGGGCCTTTCTGATATGCCATCCTTCCCGTGAAAAGCACAACCGGAAGGAATGGGTTAATGCCATAGTGCTTTTTCACATCTCCTGGGTCAATATTTCTTTTTATCTTTCCCACGTTTATGCCGTTAGGAATTTTCCAGATTTTATAATCGGGAATTTTGTAAATTTGCTTGATTTCTTCCTTCAATATTGGCGAGGTCACAATCACGTCAGAGGATTCGTACCCTCCGAGCCACTCTCTGTGAGATATTTCCTTTGTCTCCCACCAGTCTCCGTAACAATTTCCATTACGTCCCCACTCAGTACTGTGGAAGGTCAACACAAAGGGCAGCCCAAATTGAGCTTTTATCCTGCAGAGAACATTTACCGGATGCCAGTCATGCCCGTGAAGGATGTCAAACTCACCTGCTTTTTCTCTTACGTCCAGGAACCGGTAGTACATAGCATCACACATCCGGTCCATCTGTTCAACAATTCCCCCATTTTGGTCACAGGCAACTCTGTGATAATGGACGCCGTTGATTATTTCATTATCGTCTCCACGGCCTCGCGTAAAAAGATGGACCTCATGTCCCTCTGCTGCAAGAGCCTCGGAGAGTTCGGATACATGGGGAGAAATCCCTCCTATACGTATTGAGTACAAACTTTCCCAGGAAAACATCCCTATTCTAATCATTTTCATAGACCCACTACTCATTTTTGAAAAATTAAGGAAATAAGTACCAAAGAGTTCAGGCTTTCCATTGCCTGTTGTATGTTAAATATATAGTTCAAAATTTATAATATTTTCCATAAAAATATAAAGGAGCTTAAGGTCAAGGTTATGGGTCAAGGTTATAGGTCAAGGTAATTTGTCATACGGTAGCCAGAATCAGAATTTTAAGAATATCTTAATAAGAAAAAGATTTCAAGTCGTTGTATCCTGAAATAATGTCACAGAATAATTTCGTAGAATAATTTCGCAGATCCAAAACCATTTGGAAGTTCAATACACGATACAACAGCAGACCGCGCGAAAAGCATAGAATTCACAGGTAGAGCTCATCCCAAAACGCAAAATTGCTTCTTTGAATATCGTATTCTGGATTATCAATAAGAGCTTCTGACCCTGAAAAAATAATTCTGAAACTCTTATTGATGTGGGAATAAAAATTGGTTTTGGGATGAGCTCGTACATAAAAATGTTAATTGTTTACAGCAACGCATTGCTTTTTTTCAAACACACAGATATTTAATGACTCGACTCAAATTAAGTATACATGAGTGGGATCAGGCTTGGGGCAGATTTTCTTTCTACATATGATGAAGGAATAAAAAAAGAATGGATTATAGGAAATGGTCTTGGAGGATTTGCTTCCTCTACAGTAATTAACGCAAGAACAAGGACTTATCACGGACTGCTTGTAGCAGCTCCACAGAATTACCCAGGTAGATATTTGCTACTTTCTTCCCTTGATGAGGAAATTTCTACCAGCGAAGAAACCTATAAACTTGCAACCCATAAATATCCAGGCATTATTTCCCCTACGGGTTTTAATTATCTTTCAGAATTCGTTCAAAACCCATTTCCTACCTGGGTTTACCATCCCGGCGATTTAACCATAAAGAAAACCGTCTTCATGGTGCGCAACAGTAACACAACCTGTGTTCTCTATGATATAGAATCCAGAAGAGAGGAAGCTTTACTAAGAATTATTCCTTTAGTAAGTTCAAGAGACTTTAATATCACTGCCCGCGCCGGATACCTTTCCTTTACCCAGGAAGCTACTCCTGCTGGAGTGGAACTGGCAAGCTCTAATGGTTTTACTTTCTCGCTTTCATCCGACCTCCAGTATCATCCCGATCCCACATGGTACTATAACTTAGAGTATGACGCCGAGAAGGAAAGGGGGCTTAACTCGGAGGAAGATAACTTCAGTCCTGGTTATTTTGAAAGCGAAATTGGATTGGGAAATTTCCGTTTTTTTGTTGCTGCTTCAACAAGAGATATTTCTTCTCTGACTCTCAAGCAAGCTGATAAACTCCGTACCAGGGAAGCAAATCGGCAGAACCTTCTTGTCCTTGATTCGAAACTTATTGATTCTTTTGCTCTTAAACTTACCAGGGCGACTGATACTTTCGTAGTGAGAAGCCATATTTCAGACGAGGATACGGTAATTGCAGGGTATCACTGGTATTCTGACTGGGGAAGGGATACCATGATATCTCTGCCTGGCTTGCTTTTAGTTCCTTATCGTTTCGAGGAAGCAAGAACCATTCTCAATTATTTTGCCAGGTACTGTCGGAGAGGCTTAATCCCTAATACTTTCCCGGCTTTCGGAGGGGAACCAATTTACAATACAGTAGATGCCCCTCTCTGGTTTATTCATTCCCTTAGCCGCTATTTTGCATATACAAACGATTTCCTTTTCCTCTCGGATATATGGGACACAGTAGTTAACATTATAGATCATTATTTTACAGGCACAGATTTTGGAATTGGCATGGATTCAGATTATCTCATCCAGCATGGGCCCCAGCTAACCTGGATGGATGCAAAAATCGGAGAATGGGCAGTGACCCCAAGAGCAGGTAAAGCCTGCGAGATAAATGCTCTCTGGTATAACGCCCTGAAAACCGCTTCTTACCTTGGCACGCTTCTCGGTGAAGAGGTATCTCCATACGAAACTCTTGCAACCGGTGTTGTCTCGAGTTTTGAGAACACTTTCTGGAACCCTGAAAACAACTGTCTCTTTGACCTCGTATATAAGGATGAAACCGGAAACGAGGTTAAAGACCCCGCTATCCGACCTAATCAGATCTTTGCCGTATCTCTACCTTATACCATGCTCCCCCCTGAGAAAGAAAAAGCGGTTGTGGACAGAGTTGAAAAAGACCTTTTGACCCCCTTTGGCCTGAGGACTCTCTCGAAAGACCACCCCTTATATAAAGGACAATATCATGGAGATGCCTTAACCAGAGATACAGCATACCACAATGGGACCGCGTGGCCCTGGCTCCTTGGAGCTTATGTGAAAGCCTACAGGAAAGTCAATAATTATTCGGAAGATAGCATGGAGAATATGCGGACTCTTCTCAAGGGCTTTGATATTCAGCTTGAAACAGCGGGTATCGGTTCCATTTCTGAAGTATTTGACGGCGACTATCCTCACTCTCCCGGAGGCTGTATCGCCCAGGCCTGGAGCGTCGCGGAAATTTTGAGGGCATATGTAGAGGATGTACTTGGGATTAAACCTTGAAAACGGAGTTGTGTGTATAGACTTTACTTTTGATAGTCAAAAAACAGTGAAGACTTGCATAAAAGCACTCCTAATTATATAATTCAGGAAATTATGATTTCGGTTCGTCACTTGACTGTTAAATGGCCAACTAGTGCATTGATTCCAAAGTATGTCCAAAATGAATTTTTTGAAAACCACGGAAAGCACGGAAGACACGGAAATAAATAGTAAAGGCGTGTTTCTTCCGTGCTTTCCGTGTTTTCCGCGGTTGTAATATCCAGATCGAATCACTATGCGACAGGCTGTGTTTTCCGTGTTACAGAATTCCATGTGACTTGAAAATAATATTTGAGTCGTCAGCAGTAATTATTTCCTTATTATGTACTTATTTGAGAATCGATGCACTAGGCATCTGAGCTAACTCAGTATCCTGATTAACTCAGTATCCTGATTAACTCAGTATTCTGGCCAATTTTGTATAGGGTTCTGCTCTCCAGTGACCTGCTTACTCTCACTTATTTGCTTATATTTCCCACCTGTTTGCTTATATTTTAATAATTTATTAGCCAATGCACAGGTATGCTTATACTTGCAGCGGATGTAGGAACAGGTACGCAGGATATTCTGCTCTTCAATTCAGAAAAAGAAGTGGAAAATAGCCTGCTTATGGTCATGCCCGCTCCCACTCAGATTATTGCGAAAAAGGTACGGAAAGCGACCAAAAAAGGAAAGACAATAGTATTTACCGGAAACATAATGGGAGGAGGCCCTTCTACGTTTGCTATCAGGGCTCATCTAAAGGCAGGTTTTCCGGTGTATGCTACTGAACAGGCTGCTCTGACTATCAATGATAATATTGAAAAAGTGAAGGCTTTCGGGATTCAAATCATTTCCGAAGCGGAAGCAAAAAAACTTGCATCTGAAGAGAATGCACAGGAAATTGTCATGCAGGACTTCGATCCGGTATCGACTTCGACTGCGCTTTCGGCGTTTGAGGTCCAGATGCCGACAAATTTTGCCGTGGCAGTACAGGATCATGGAAATGCCCCTGAGAAGAGCAACAGGATCTACCGTTTTGAACTGCTTCGAGAACTCATTGATAAGGGAGGAGAACTTGAGAACTTCGTCTACAGGCCCGAGGAAATTCCTGAGGCTTTTACCCGTATGAAAGCCCAGGCAGATACTCTTCTCAAAGCTGCAGGGAACCGGAAAACCAAAGCCGTTTTCATGGATACCGGGCCAGCAGCCATCTTTGGAGCACTTACTGATCCTGCGGCTGTACAGCCGTCTGTTGTGGTTAACATTGGAAACGGTCATACTCTGGGGGCGCTTGTGAATGAAAACAGGATCATGGCCGTTTTTGAGCATCACACTTTCCTCATGGACCCCGAGAAACTCCAGGAATACATCATAAAGCTTGCCGATGGAAAACTTGATTTTGACGAAGTTTTCGAGGACGGAGGGCATGGAGCATATAGAAGAGGAACTTCAGGCTTTGAAGAAATTGGGTTTGAGCAGGTTAGATCTATATTAGTTACGGGTCCAAAAAGAGAAATTCTTGAAAAGCTTTCTGAATCCGAAATCAGGAAGGAGATATCAAACAAACTGCATTTTGCCGCACCTTTCGGGAGTATGATGCTTTCAGGCTGTTTTGGGCTACTTGCAGGATTTCTGGAGAAGTACCCTGAACCATCAATAAACCTTATAAACCACTAAGTAGTTAGGGAGTAAGTCGCTTAAGCCCAGGATATACAAATTTTCAGGGGTTATGAAAATTTAATTCCGAATCCCTATCAGGGAGCCAGGAAAATACAGTAGCTGCCTGCTGAAGTCCACCAGGGCAGGTTTACAGATAAATGTAAATACAGGCAGGTATCTCTATATGCACATATCTCATACTGAATCGTTTGCTAGATGGTTTTTCACGAACTTACTGCAAACATTTATATGCGGAAAGGAACCGAAAAGGAATCCGTAACAACAAGCTTTAGCGAAACTAAATTAAGCTAATCAGGCTAAATCAAGTTAAATTAAGCAAGCTGAACTCAGCTAAATTAAGTTAAAGTAAGTTAAATCAAGCTAAATCAAACTAAATCAAGCTAAATTAGGCTAAATCAAATTAAATCAAGCTAAATTAAGCTAAATCAAACGAAATCAAGCTAATCAAGCTAAATTAAACTCATTATCTTTCAGGAGAATCAAGCTTATGGTACGAAAGCCAGGAAGTATGTACAGAAACGTGAGGCAGCGCTCATTTACCAGAAGAAAATACATGGGCGGTGTTCCAGGCAGCCAGGTTATTCACTATGACATGGGAGACAAGGCAAATACCTCCTTCCCGATCAAGCTCTCCCTGCTTGCAGAAGAAAAATGCCAGATAAGACACACTGCTCTTGAAGCAGCCCGTATTACAGCAAACAGGCACCTGATTGAAGATACCGGAAAGATGGGCTATTACATGAAGCTCCGTGTCTATCCCCACGAAGTCCTCAGGGAAAACAAACAGGCAACCGGCGCGGGTGCTGACCGTGTATCCAGTGGAATGCGCAGGGCTTTTGGGAAAAATGTGGGCACTGCAGCAAGGGTAGACTCATTCCAGAAGATCTTCACAGTGGCTGTTGAAAAGCAAAACTTTGTAGCCGCAAAGAAAGCTCTCTGGCATGCAGGACAGAAATTGCCAACCCCCTGTAGAGTCGTTATCGATCAAGGGGCAGAACTGGTACAGTAACCAGTTAAACTGTATAACACAAAAGGAGCAATAACATGTACGATTACGAAGAGCTTTTGAACCGTGCAATGGCAAAAATGCCTGACACCGAGACTACGGATGCTCGATTCGTAATCCCTGAGCCCAGAATCTTTTCCGAAGGAAAGACTACAATTCTTGAGAACTTCGGAAATATTGCAGATATCCTTAACCGGGACCCTGACCACTTGATGAAATATCTCACAAGGGAACTTGGGACTGCAGGGAAAATAGAAGGCACACGCGCAGTCTTCCAGGGAAGGTTTACGAGAGCCCAGATCTCTGATAACATTCAGGCTTATGTGGACGAATACGTTATGTGTTCTGAATGCGGACGCCCGGACACCCAGCTTGTCAGGGTGGACAGAGTACTTATCCTGAGATGTTCTGCGTGCGGAGCTCACAGACCCGTCAAAAAGAGAAAGGTAAGCAATGTGGTTGTCAGGGATGCCATCGAAGAAGGAGGAACTTACGAACTCCGGATCGATGCAGTCGGGTCCAAAGGCGATGGAATTGCAAAGATAGATAAGTATACGGTTTTCGTGCCCGGAGCCTCAAAAGGCGACGTGGTCAAAGTAAAAATAAAGAAAATCAGCGGAAACCTCGCTTTCTCAGAGAGAGCAGCCTGAGGT
Organism: Methanosarcina sp. DH1; assembly: GCF_020804205.1. NCBI lineage: Archaea > Methanobacteriati > Methanobacteriota > Methanomicrobia > Methanosarcinales > Methanosarcinaceae > Methanosarcina > Methanosarcina sp. DH1. Next base: position 211,071 of record NZ_WJBJ01000020.1, read on the forward strand.
TTAAGCTTTTTTAAATATCTTAAAAAGCAGCTCAGGTCGATTACTTTAGTTCTCGTGCCTGAGTAGCCTAAATTTTTCTTTTAACTTTGAGCTTGCACTCCAGAGTTAAGCCTCTGGAAAATCCAGGGACGACTTGTTTTTCGGTCAAGCCTTTTTTCAAAAGGGTTATTTTAAAAAAGGTTGTTTTAAAAAGGATTGTTTTAAAAAATGATTGTATTAAAAAAGGGTTATTTCAGAAAAGGTTGTTTTAAAAAGGATTGTTTTAAAAAGGGTTGATTTTAAATATCCAGCAAGCAAATCAGGAACCTGTGAAGAAAGAATGACTTCTGAAAAAAAGGATACACCGGAAGTTTCATTGAGAAAAGTTCAGGCAGAAGAAAAAAATATAGAAATTTTCTCAATGCCCGGGCTGTCAGTAAACCTCAGGAATGCCGGGGACGTTCTGGAGCTTACGGCAAACGGAACCCTGAAAGTAGCTTTCAACCCTATCCTGAAAAAGATGAATTCCCGTCTGAAAGAGGAAAAGCTAGCCCTTGTAGAGGAGGACAGGGTTATTGCTTCAGCCTGGCTCCCTCCGATCCCAAGCCCGGCCTTTAAACGTCTTATTTTTGCGGAAATACAGATAGCTCTCGGGAAATACATCCCTGAAACCGTATCCATTGAACTTACCCGCCAGAACAGTTCGAGATATCTACCAGGAACGGTTGCAGATGAGCTGGATACCGGCACATTAAAAAGAATAATTGATGAAGCCCTTGAATCCGGCAGTTTCATTATCACATTTACTGAAAATGATCCTCTCCTGAGGGAAGAAGTCTTTGAGCTTATCAGGTATGTGGACAAAAAAAAGGCTATAGTAAACTGTTCCACCTGGGGTACGGACTTTTCAGCAGAAACGGCTTCCCGCCTGAAAGACGCCGGGCTCCATTCCCTTATGGTAGGGATTTACTCACCTGATCCTGAAAAACACGACACTGCCCGAAATTTCAGTGGAGCATACGAAAGGGCGGTTTCTGCCATAAAACTGGCACTTGAAGCCGGGCTCATGGTTGTAATGACAACACATGCGTCTCCCTCAAATATACAGGAACTGCCTGCGCTCTATAACCTTGCATCAGAACTCGGAGTCCATGAATTTTCAGTATGGGAAGCAATGCCCAAAACCAGGGATGAACCTGTAATCACTGACGAAGATAGGAAAAGCATCCTTGAGATGTACCACGGGATAAATTCCAGCCCGGACGGCCCGCGGATGTTTGCAAATACTTATTTTGAAGGTCAGATGATGGGTGCAATGGAAGGCAGGCGCTGGATGCATATAACGGTAGACGGAGATGCAAAAGCCGGCCCTTATCCGCCTTTCAGTTTTGGGAATATAAAAGAGGAATCTTTAAAAGAGGCCTGGCAGAAAATCAGGAGTTACTCTTATTTCCAGAAGCAGAAAAACCTGGCCCCGATGCACGACCCGGAGTTTATGGAATTTGTGGACAGGATTCCGGTAGGAGCAAAGCTGCCTTATCCTTTTGAAAAGGTTTGCGAAAAGTAAATAGGAATAAGTTGCAGGATGTCCCTTTACAGTATTTTTCTCTAGAGTCTCTCTGATACATTTATATTTTTTTAAACTGCTTTTAGTCGGGATATGCAGACCAGAATTAAAAGCCTCGTACCTCTGGAAAGCCAGTATGAGTCTGGAACTGCCTGCCCGAAGATAAACATTTACATATTAGCACGTATTTTTAAAGAGCAGTTTAGCTGGAACTGCGTTCATATCTTAAATTATTCAGCAAGAGAAAGCTGCCTGCCTGAGGCTTTTCCCAGAAAATCGGCAGCCAACGAGGGACTTTATGACTGAGAAACTTGACCCATGGAGTTCAAGCGAGATTAATGACTATTCCAAGTTATTCGAAGAATTCGGGATTTCTCCATTTGATAATGTGCTTCCTGAAATCCCCTCCCCACATATGTATATGCGGAGACGAGTTATCTTCGGGCACCGTGATTACGAACAGATTGCAGAGGCCATGAGGACAGGTGCCCCTTTTTCGGTTATGGATGGTTTTATGCCTTCAGGGAAGGTTCACCTCGGGCACAAGATGGTTATGGACCAGATAATCTGGCACCAGCAAATGGGAGCTTCATCTTTTGTCGGGATTGCGGACAGGGAGGCTTTCTCAGTACGCGGTTTTTCCTGGCAGAAGTGCAGGGAAATTGGGGTAGAAGAATACATATTAAGCCTTATAGCTCTCGGTTTTAAGCCCGATGGCCTTATTTATTTCCAGTCAGGCTGTGATAGCGTCAAAGACCTGGCATTTGAACTCGGAGTCAAGGTCAATTTCTCGGAACTGAGCGCAATCTATGGTTTTTCAGGAGAGACAAACCTATCTCACATGATCAGTGTAGCAACCCAGGCTGCCGATATTCTCCAGCCCCAGCTTGAAGAATTTGGGGGACCAAAGCCGGTTGTGGTGCCTGTGGGGCCTGACCAGGACCCTCACCTTCGGCTGACGCGAGGGCTTGCAGGCAAGATGAGTATGTTCAGGGTAGAGGAGAGAGAAAACGCAAATGGCGAGAAATACCTGAGCGTGCGCGGAAAAGGAGCACCGAAGCAAGCTTTACAGGAGCTTAAAAAACGCATTCCAGGAAAAGTGAAACTCTATGAAGAACACATTGATGTACTTCAGATTCCTGACTATGCATTCCTTGAAAGATTTAGTTTACAGATAAGCCAGCCTGAGAAAAGGGAATATTTCATGACCCAGATCCAGGAAATCGCTAAATTTGCGAATGAGGCTAAACCACCTGAATTTTTGGATTATGAAAAGTACTTCGTTTTCAGAAGAATCTGGAAAATCATAAGGAAAATCCTGGAAGAAGTCGTGGCAGAAGTATCCGCTGAATTCGAAGGCTATGCTTTCATTCCTCCCGCATCTACCTATCACCGCTTTATGAGTGGGCTGCAGGGAGGAAAGATGTCAAGCAGCGTCCCTGACAGTTATATTGCTCTGACTGATGATCCGAAAGAAGGCGCAAAAAAGGTAAAGAGAGCAAAGACCGGCGGCTGTGTAACCCTGGATGAACAGAAAAAACTTGGCGGAAAACCTGATGAATGTTCAGTCTTCGAACTGATGCTCTTTCACCTTCTTGGGGACGATGAGGAATTACTGGAAATCAGGCAGGAATGCGTCTCAGGAACCAGAATGTGCGGCTCATGCAAGCAGCTTGCGGCAGAGAAGATGTACGAGTTCCTCAAGGACCATCAGGAGAAACGGGAACTTGCAAGGGAACAACTTGATGAGTACAAAATAATTTACAAAAAGTAATTTACAAAAAGTAATTACAAAAAGTAATTTGCAAAGAGTAATTACAAAAAGTAATTTACAAAACTCAAGTCCATAAATAACCTTACAAAATAATTTTTATAAAAATAATTAGTTATAAGTTTATCAAACTCTTAATATTTTCAGGAATTTCAGGATGTGATCATGTATGAGTATTCAGGACAATCTCACAATCAACGAGAAAAAGGTCTTGCTTGCCCTTGAGGAAATAGGATCTGCTGCCCCCGAAAAGCTGGAGGAAAAATCAGGGTTGCAGGTAGATGCGGCAATGCAGGCAGCCTTCATGCTTGAGGAAAAAGAACTGGTTTCGGTTTCCGAAAAGGTACTTGAACGTTATTCCCTTACAAAGGAAGGAGAAGAGTATACAAAAAACGGACTTCCGGAGCGCCAGATTATTGACTTCCTTAAAAAGCCTACCTCGCTTGAAGAGCTGAGGAGCCATTTTTCTCCGCAGATGGTAGGGATTGCAACCGGCTGGCTCGTAAAAAAAGGATGGGCGAAAATTGAAAACGGGGTAATGGTGCCGTCGGGAAATGTATATGCAGGAAAAGATGAAGAAACCCTTGCGGCTTTCACAGGCAAAGCAAAAACCCTTGAAGAGCTTGGGTCCGACCAGGGAACAATAAAGGACCTGCTCAAGCGTAAACTTATCATAAAACACGAAGAAAAATTCAGAACTGTTTCCATAACTGATGCAGGAAATGCGCTTGCTGCCCAGGGGCTTGTCCTTGAAGAAGAAATTGCCCAGCTCACACCTGATTTACTGAAGAGCGGGGCCTGGAAAGAGAAAAAGTTCAGGCCTTACCGTCTTGATATTACTCCCAAACCCCTTTATGGAGCCAAAATCCATCCTTACAGGCGCCTTATAGAGCAGATGCGCCAGATCTTTCTGGAAATGGGTTTTGCTGAGATTAAAGGCGGAATCATCCAGAGTTCTTTCTGGAATTTCGATGCCCTTTTCCAACCCCAGGACCACCCTGCAAGGGATATGCAGGATACTTTCCACCTGGACAGCACCTGCGAGCTCCCCACTGATTACTTTGAAAAGGTTGCTGCAATGCATGAGCACGGAGGAGAAATCGATTCCTGCGGTTGGGGCGGAATCTGGGATAAGGAACTTTCAAGACGCAATGTATTGAGAACCCATACAACATCCGTGACTGTCAAGTATCTGGCTGACCACCCAATATCACCTGTAAAAGCTTTCTGCATTGACAGGGCTTACCGCAGGGAAACTATTGATCCTACACATACCCCGGAATTCGAGCAGCTTGAAGGAGTTGTAATGGACAAGGACATGTCTTTTGCAGACCTGCTAGGCTTGCTGGCAGAATTCTACCACAGGATGGGATTCGAAGAAGTCCGCTTCCGTCCCGGATATTTCCCATACACCGAACCAAGTGTGGAACCTGAAGTCTATGTTGACGGCCTGGGCTGGGTTGAACTTGGAGGTGCAGGCGTTTTCAGAAGAGAAGTTAGTGAACCTTTAGGGATTAAAGACCCTGTCCTTGCCTGGGGGCTCGGAGTCAGTAGACTTGCCATGCTGAAACTCGGGCTTAAAGACCTAAGGCTTCTGTACCAGTCCGATATTGACTGGCTCAGAAAGAGTGAAGTTTGCAGGACCTGAGATCTGAATTAAGGGTTCATAACCTGAAACTCTCAGGTTAAAACTTTTTTATATATAATTTTCGATAAAAATATGCGGCCTTCAAGGCCACGAGAATTGGGGGGAGGGCCATATACCTTACGGAACGCTAGTTTCTAAACAGATTTTCTCTAATAAATATATAAATTACATTATATATTAATTGGTGAAATCAGGGATGAGTATATTGCGTTAGCAGTTAAACAAAGGGGTCAGTAATGACAGATATCCCAGCAGAAAAAGAGAATCCAGTAGAAAAAGAGAATCCAGTAGAAAAAGAGAATCCAGTAGAAAAAGAGAATCCAGTAGAAAAAGAGAATCCAGTAGAAAAAGAGAATCCAGCAGAATCTGTGACTGCCCCTAAAGAAATACAAGGTGCCCCGGAAGGTCAGAAGGCAGTCGAACCGAGTAGAGTAGCTGTGAAAACCGGCATAGCAACCCGGTATTGGCTTGAACTGATGCCCTATCCTGCAGGCAGTGAAAGAAGTTTATGGCTCTTTGTTAATGATGACTGGAGGCATCTGGACGACCCCGATCCTGGCACCCAGGTTTCTGTGCAGGATGCCTTTTGCAGATGTTCGGAACGCCTGGAGGTTCTGGTCTGGTACTCTGAAGATGTAATTAAAGGACTTGTAGTAAAGACAACATAACTCAAATGAATTTGGGTTCGGTTAATATATGATCCATCAAAAATGTGTTATTTTGTTGCTATTTTTGTAAACCTCGAAATGTAAATCTTGATAAGTAAATGATTGCAGTAGCCATTTTGAGGTTAAACAGATTCCTTAACCACCAAATGAACTCAAATGAAATCTTTCTTTTCTAATTTTTATCATGTTATAACAAATTTTTTAATGACTTTGCCGGTTGATCACTCCAACTACGTCGTTGCTCGAGTTTTCGCTCAAATCTTTTTAAAAAGGCATGTGGATAAGCAGTTTTTTTGAAAAGACTGGCGGTCTAAACTTTTTGTATGAGAGTTGGATTAAATAACTACAAATCCTATTTTCCGGTATAAATTATCTGATAAAGGATTCTAAGAAGTGGGATTGTGGGGTGAACTATGGACAAAAATAGATATTGGGAAATTACGCGAAGCGATTGGTACGGAACCGTTCAAGTGCTTTTTGCGTTCATAGCAGTAATCATGATATCATCGGTTTTCCTGCTTGCGAGCTACTGGTATCTCTGGATCATGATAATAGCCGGGGTTCTTTTCCTGCTTGTAGTATGGCACACAAAAAACTTTGCCTATCTCTGTCCCGGATGCGGAGAAGTGTTCGAGGTTTCAACGCTTGAAGATTTCATTAGCCCTAATGGTGTGAATAAAAAGTACCTCAGGTGCCCCAGGTGTGGGAAAAGGGCATGGGCCGATATTCTGAGAATTAAAGAGAAAACTTTCCATAAGAAATAGTTGTTATCTGAAAGCTGAATATACCGGTTATGTGAAAAGGAAAAGGGAACCTGAAACCCTGGGAATAGGTTTCCGAAAACGAACCCTGAGGAAAGATGGAAAAGGAAAACAAAGGCAAGAAAAACAATCCAGACTCTTGTACAGGAGAAAACGTTTCCCTCCTTCCAATTCTTGCTGTAAACTTCATAGGCACACTCGGGTTTAGTATTGTACTCCCGTTTCTGGTGTTTCTGGTTAACCGACTGGGAGGAAATGCTTTCATTTATGGGCTGATAAGTTCGATGTATCCGGCTTTTCAGCTAATAGGAGCCCCGATTCTGGGCAGGTGGTCTGATACTTACGGCCGTAAAAAGATACTGTTTATAAGCCAGCTAGGAACTCTGCTCTCATGGATTATCTTCCTTGTAGCTCTTTTTCTTCCGGTAATAAGCCTGTTTAAAATCGATTCCAGAGTTCTGGGAGCTTTTACCGTTACTCTGCCCCTTGCAGTACTCTTTTTCGCCAGAGCTCTTGACGGACTGACCGGAGGAAATGTATCGGTAGCCAATGCCTATCTGGCTGATATTACTGCTGAAAGAGATAGGAGCCGAAATTTCGGGAAGATGTCTATTTCCGAAAACCTGGGATTTATAGTTGGTCCTGCTCTTGCCGGAATATTGAGCTTAACAATGTATGGGGATGTAGCCCCTGTGCTTGGAGCAATAGTAATCTCACTTATCGGGACATTGCTGATTATATTTTATCTTCCCGAAAGTAAAGAGTGCGCTCTCGGGGAGTCTGAAGAAGCCAAGAAAGTATGGAAAATCTTCGGTTATGAGATAAGGGAATGCAAAACCACGTTTGGGACGAAAAAACCTGAATTCAGGGAGATTCTTAGACTTCAAAATATCCCTTATATGCTGGGACTGTACTTTTTAATCGACCTCGGTTACAATGTATTCTACACAGCTTTTCCCCTGCACGCAATTTCAACTCTCAACTGGAGTATTGCGAAAATGGGCATTTACTTTACAGTATTGAGCGGGCTTTTGATAATCGTACAGAGTACGGTACTTCCCAGGGTGTCAAGAAAATATTCGGATGCAGCCCTTATAATCTTCGGAAGCCTGATGCTCGGTACAAATTTTCTACTCCTCATTCCTGGAAATATTTTCCTTACCTACCTTGCAGCAGGTTTTTTTGCACTTGGAGACGGACTTATGTGGCCTTCCTTTCTCTCCCTCTTATCAAAGGTTGCAGGAAAAAAGTACCAGGGCACGATACAGGGGGTTGCCAGCAGTTTCGGAGGCCTTGCCAGTATCACCGGACTTATCCTTGGCGGCCTTTTATATGAAACACTTGCCGGAGCCTCTTTTCTGATTGCAGGTCTGGTAATCTACACAGTATTTTTGCTCAATTTCAGGCTCAGGAGCTTTGAAGAACAGCTAATTTTGAAGAACAGCTAATTTTGAAGAACAGCTAATTTTGAAGAACAGCTAATTTTGAAGAACAGCTAATTTTGAAGAACAGCTAATTTTGAAGAACAGCTAATTTTGAAGAACAGCTAATTTTGAAGAACAGCTAATTTTGAAAAACAGATAAATAATTCCCCCACTACCCTTTAGCCTTGATCTTTTTATCGTTTCAATTTAGAGTTAATATAGAGTTAATTTAGAGTTAATTTAGAGTTAATTTAGAGTTAATTTAGAGTTAATTTAGAGTTAATTTAGAGTTAATTTAGAGTTAATTTAGAGTTAATTTAGAGTTTATTCAGAGTTTATTCATTTTCAGCGTATATACCAGGTCTGGTATTTGTTGTCACTGTTATGTAATTTGTCTTCGTTACAGTACTGCCACCTGCAGCATTACTTACTGTAAGTGTAACCTTATATTTTCCTTCCTGTGAGTACTGATGTTCTGGATTCTGCTTGGTTGAAGTTGTCCCGTCTCCAAAACTCCATTTCCATTTATCTGGTATTCCTGTGCTTGTGTCAGTAAATTTAACGTTTAATGGAGCTTTTCCTGAGGTAGGTTTCGCAGAAAACGCAGCAACGGGTTTTGCTATTACTTTTATATAATCTGTTTTTGTTGCGGTGTCGCTGCCTGCAGCATTTGTTACTGTAAGTGTTACCTTGTATTTTCCTGCTTTGGAATATTTATGGATTGGATTCTGCTTGGTTGAAGTAGCTCCGTCTCCAAAAGTCCATTTCCATTTAGTCGGTGTTCCTGTGCTTTTGTCAGTAAACGCAACATTCAATGGTGCTTTTCCTGAGGTTGGAGATGCAGAGAATGAAGCAACGGGTGATATTGGTCCTGGTCCCTCGCTTGAAATAGTGCTCATGTAAATGTCAGAGTTATCATTACTCTCATCGCCATATACCACTTTATTATCATAGATAGCAGGCTCATATACACTTCCGCGGCTGGTAATTTTAAATTTCTGATTAGTGGAAAGATCGCACATGTAGATACCATGATATTTCCAGCCATCATCCTCTCCACCTTCATCCTTCCACAATATCCTGTTGCCATAAATATAGGGAGACCTCTGGTTATCTGGACTGCTGGTTATCTGAGTTTCCTGCCTGGTAGAAAGATCATACATATAGATATCGTCGTTTCCACTGCGATCGTCGGCGTATACTATCCTGTTACCGTAAATAGCAGGGTTTTTTGCCGATCCGCTGGTGGTTATCGAAGTTTCCTTTTTAGTGGAAATATCATACATGTAAATATCATATTTATAATTCCCATCTCGGTCATCTTCCCATACTATCCTGTTATCGTAGATAGCCGGATAGTATGCTCTTCCACCGGTGGAAATTTGAGTTTCTTCGGAAGTGGAAAGATCGTACATATAGATCTGCGAATATTCCTCGAACATATATTCCCACACAATCTTGTCATCATAGATTGTCGGGTCACTCGGCCACTCATAATCAGCACCATTATTGGTGGGGATTTGAGTTTCTTTTTTAGTCGAGAGATCGTACATGTAGATACCCCATTTTTCGTTGCGGCTGTCTGTCCATACGATCCTGTCACCATAAATTGAAGGGTCCCATTTATATGATTTATTTGTGGTTATCTGAGTTTCTTTTTCAGTAGAGAGATCGTACATGTAGATATTATAATTTTCATTGCGCCAATCCTGCCACACAATCCTATCACCATCGATATCAGGTTCGCATGCTGTCCCACTGGTAGTAATTTGAGTTTCATTGATCGTTGGCAAACTGCTTTCCGCTGAAGATGCTGATGCTGCAGAAGAAAATAAAAGCAAAATAAAGGATATTGAAAATAATATTTTTTTATAAATCGTCTTTGTTTTCTCCATCAAACTCGACTATAATATACAGTTATAAAAATTTAATTCAATTACTTAAAGTCTAATAACTATAGTTAAATTTTTTTATTTTTACTTAGAAATTTATAAAAATAAGTTTCATTGGTTTATAAATAAAAAATCTTTAGTTTATATACTTAGAGCCTTTAGAAATAACTGGATAGGCATTGTAAAAAATGAAAAGGATAAAACATAATAAAAATGAAGGAATAAAAAACATAAAAAATCAATAAAACATTAAAAATCAATAAAACATTAAAAATCAATAAAACATTAAAAATCAATAAAACATTAAAAATCAATAAAACATTAAAAATCAATAAAAGAAAGAGGGAACAGTTTCCTGTTAACCTTCTTTCCGACAATCATTTGTAAGCAAAGTACGCCACGACTTCTTCTTCACTTACGGCATCGTTCCTGCAAAAACCGAAGCTTTCGAGCTATACGAGAGCTTGGACTATACAATAATGCCTTATGTATATGCAGGGCTCTTAATTTGAAACATGTCTCATATGTCTCATCGTGTTTGTTAAATCAGTTGTCAAGGGAGCCGTATCCATATCCTTTTGCTACCCAATTTTCAACGCTGTGATCTGATGGTCCTAATGTGTTTGAGCCTGATCCGACCGCAACGTAAGGTGACACATTCCACATGACATTATCATGAACGCTAATAGACCCGCTTGCATGAATGTTTCCAATACCTGCACTGCTGCTTGATCCTTTGAAGTCATGCATGATATTATGATGTACATTCGCATTTGTCAGTGAATTTTCCAGCTCAACGCAGCACCAGCCAGAGCCGGCACTACCTGAAAAGGTATTGTGGTCCACTTCAATATTTGCGCAATTGTCTATCCTGACACCTGTATTGGTTTGAACCTCAACATCACAGTTATACATTCTGGAATTCTTAGTTCCGGAGAGGAATGATACACCATCGTGTCCTACGGAATGCATTCTGCAATTGTATACTTCTATTCCAGAACTTTTACTGATTCTGACACCATCGCCATACAGATAGCGGGTGAATAAAATATCATGTACTTTGCTATCGCTCGAAGACATTAATTTTATGCAGTTTCGATAGTCTCCGTGACCTCCATCACCAGGTCCGGTTGCTGTACTTTTGAACTGAAGGTCACATACTTCAACGTTAGAAACACCTGAACCAAACACATATGCAGGTGATCCATCGGAATTACAAACTGAACCGGTAGCAAAGATTATTGTATCGTCGCCTGCACCTTTCAGTACCACATTAGATTTCAAAATTATAGGTGCACTTATCTTATAAGTGCCAGCACCAAGGTAAACATATCCAGGGTTACTTGATGTCGCTCCTGATGCTACGGAGTTTATTGCGGTATTAATTGCAGTCTGGGCATCTGATCCAGACGTTGGATTTACAGTTATAGTATTCTGTGCGCCTAACACAGCGGGTACGGTTGTTAAAATAAGGCATGCTGCTAGGAATATGTTTCCTATCTGTCTTTTTAGCATCGTATCACCTTTGGGTTGGGTTTAGAATTTAAATGGAATCAAAAAGTTCCATAGGGTTAGAGTCTATTTTTCCCCAAAGCACATACGGCCGTTAAACTAAGACATGCTTTCAAGAATAGGGTTTCCTGCTTCTTTTTTAGCATCGTATCACCTTCGGGTTGGATTTGGAATTTGCGTAAACTCAAAAAACTATAAGATAGTTATAGTTCTCCAACAGTTGATACGATTGTTAAAATAAGGAATGTTACTAAGGAATACATTTCCTATCTGTCTTTTTAGCATTGTATCGCCTGAGTTGGACCTTAAATTTGAGTAAACTCAAAAATCCAGGATAATCGCATACTCTTTCCCAGATATTTCTCAAAATTCCATATTACGTACTCGTAATGTTTTTCCGAACTATCTAATTAGACCGAGTCCATATCAAGTATCTAATTATGCCGGATCTATACGGTAATTCAAAGATTCTAATTACGTCTGCGTAATATTTTTGAATCTATCCATTCAGTTCTCTGCGATTTATGTGGGGCGGACACGTTGCACACAGAGTCTCACTCTCCAATCACATAATAGGGATCAGTCATCGGAGGTGGGGCCGAATGTTAGAAGTTTTTGCTTCTATCACTCAAAACCTGTTGCTGACCACAGGATGTTATTCTTTCTGGTCAATAATTCCTGTTTTACTAATATGTCTAGCCAGGTCAACTCTTCTGAAAGGTTTTCCCTTTCTGTCCTTTAATTGCTGAGTTGACATCTAGGTTTATACAGGTTATATTATAAAATATTTTTGTATTTTTTTCAAAAAATTTTAGAAAATAGTTAATAACATGTTAATGTTAATAATACAAGTAAATTTACAGAATCAATCACATTCAAGCTTGATTTTTTCAGATTTGATCTTAATGCTTTCTAACTAAACAATTAGTTTCAACCCATACAAAACAGCGAAGAGCCATAATTCAAATAATAAGAGCTTAGATCTTTTCATATAATTTCACAAGAAGAAGAATGTAAATGCGGAATTATAGAAAATTGCTTCTATTTCTATTAATCATACCCTTAGCTGCAATAGTGGGTTATTATTTGCTAATACTTCTTCTCGGTGGTCCAGCAGTGGATAATTTTTTGAGTTAAAAAACCACGATATAGGAACCCATGAAGTATCGGTTGAAATACTCAATTCTCATAATGGATCCGTATTAAAAATACGAATTAAACTCATCTTTTTTTACTGTGATTGATTTTGAACTCCCTGCGTGTAAATTCTATTCAACTGGATAGGAAAGTTTCGCTGATAAAGTAAATAATATCAGATTTTCTTAAATTTTTTTTCAAATAAGAGTATTTTTCAGATATACATAATATTTTCGGGTATACGAAAACTATAAATAATTACTATTACATTTCAAAGTTAAGCAAAAAATTAGTATATCCAAAAATATTATGGTGATACAAAAGTGACTGAAATAATCGATAAAACCCTCAACATGCTGGAAACAGGCCAGAGAGCGCGCGTTATCCAGATAAAAGGTAAGGGAAACTCTCGCAAGCGACTTCTTGAGATGGGCATGGTTCCCGGGACAGTCCTGAGCGTAACTAAAAAAGCTCCATTGGGAGACCCTGTCGATTTTAAGCTAAAAGGATACAACCTCTCTCTTAGGAAGCAGGAAGCTGAAATGATAGTTGTTGAACCACTGGAGGGTTAATTTGATCCCACAAATACCTCTTCCAATGCTTTCTGAAGGAAAAGACTGTAAAATTAGAGAAGTGCTAGCAGGCAAAGATCTCAAAAGAAGGCTGACCGAAATGGGTTTTACACCTTCGTCTTCTATTCGTCTTATAGGATGCGAGAGAGGGAATCTGCTTGTTAATGTAAACGGAGCACGTTATGCCCTGGGGAAGGGTATGGCGATGAAGATTATGGTAGAGCCAGATTAATCTAAGGGTGTAGAACTTGATTGAAAAAAAGATAAGAGTTGCACTTACCGGAAACCCCAATGTAGGTAAGACAACAGTTTTCAATGCTATTACCGGAGCCAGGCAAAAAGTTGGAAACTGGCCAGGGGTAACAGTTGAGAAAAAAATAGGCACAAAGGAGTACGGGGATTATATTCTTGAAATAGTGGATCTTCCAGGAACATACAGTCTCACAGCCTATTCTGCAGATGAAGTTGTTGCCAGGGATTACATACTCGAAGAAAAACCTGATGTTGTAATACAGATCCTTGACTCAACAAATCTTGAGCGCAACCTCTATCTAAGTACTCAGTTGCTGGAAATGGGTAAAAATATTATCCTTGCCCTTAATATGACTGATCTTGCAGAAAATAGAGGGGACAAGATAGATATCTCAAAATTTGAAAAATTACTAGGTATTCCTGTAGTCAGGACAACTGCAAACCATGCATTAGGCATTAACTCTCTTCTTGATGCAGTCATTTCAAAGTTCAGTTCTGAAAATCCTCTCCCTCATGCGATAGATTATGGGAAAAAAATTGAAGACCAGATTAACAATATTGAAAATATTTTGAATAAAGATAATGATTTGAAGGATAAGTATCCTCCCAGATGGCTAAGTATAAAACTTCTAGAGGGAGATGAAAATGTCCTCTCAAAGCTTTCCTCGTCAAGTACCAGTCTTGAAGTTGAAAAGTTTCTTTCCGAACTTGATACTGAAGAATATGAAGCCGAAATGGCCGATAAGCGTTATGAATTCATAAGCAAATTGATTTCTCAGGTATCCAGCTTCCATGTAGAAGAGATGTCCTCTTCAGACATGATTGATAGGGTACTCACTAACAAATATCTTGGAATTCCTATATTTCTCTCTCTGATGTGGGGAATGTTCGAATTAACCTTCAATTTTGCCACTCCTTTCATGGAGCTTATTGACATGTTTTTCGGCACGCTTGCCGGAATAGTTTCTGAAAGCATTGGTTCTTCCTGGCTCTCATCACTTCTTGGGGATGGAATAATATCAGGAGTAGGAGCAGTTCTGCTTTTTGTGCCCAATATTTTCATTCTGTTTTTCCTCTTATCCCTTCTGGAAGACAGTGGATATCTTGCAAGAGCTGCTTTTATTATGGACAGATTGATGTATTCGATGGGAATCCAGGGAAAATCCTTTATCCCGATGCTTATGGCATTCGGGTGCTCTGTTCCAGCCGTGATGGCAACCCGTACTCTTGAAGATGAAAAAGATCGTCTTATTACTATGCTGGTTACACCTTTCATATCCTGTGGAGCCAGAATGCCTGTGTATGTGTTGTTGGCAGGGGCATTTTTTGGGAGACAGGCCGGATCAGTTATCTTTGGGATATATGTTCTTGGTATCATTATAGCAATAGTATCTGCCAAACTTTTTAGAACTGTGATATTCAAGGGAAAGCCTTCTCCATTTATTATGGAACTTCCTCCCTATCACAAACCATCTATTGGCAATTCCTTCAAGTATATGTGGAACCAGGGCTCCCTATACCTCAAAAGAGTAGGTACTGTAATCGTTGGGGGAGTAGTGATTATCTGGTTATTCGCATATTTCCCTCAGGGAGTTGAATACGGAAGTGCAGAAAGTTATATTGGAAGTCTTGGTAGACTCCTTGAACCTCTAGTAGCTCCACTCGGCTTTGACTGGAAAATAGCAGTTTCACTTATATTCGGATTCCTTGCTAAAGAAGTCGTCCTAGGGTCTCTTGGAACACTTTATGGAACAGGAGCAGATGACGGGATGTTATCTTCTGCTCTGGTAGCAGATCCGATATTTACACCTGCTGTTGCACTGGGGCTTATGGTGTTTACCTTACTTTACGTACCATGCATAGGAACAGTTGCAGTAATAAAAAAAGAATCGGGCTCCTGGAAGTGGATGCTTTTTTCAGTGGCTTATTCTACAATAGTAGCATGGATTATGGCTTTTGTAACAGTAAAAATAGGGACTATCGTACTTGCATAACGGGGGAATTGGATGGAAAACAAAAACAAAAATCTTGCCTATTTTACCCTCCTTTTGGGGATAATGTACGTGATATCGGGAATCTTACAGACCTTGAAGGGAGCTAAACTTTTGCCTGATGACTTCATATCTGCGAATTTGTTTCCTCCTGAGCTTGCAGGCGGGCTTGTACTTGTAGTCGTGGGTGCAGTATACCTATACGGAACTCTTGAGTTTTCAAAAAGTTCCCATGAAGGAAGAGCTTATGCATATGTAGGAATCGTACTTTCCATACTCTTTGGAGCTGTATATTTCCTTACATTTACTGCCGACCTTATTAATGCCTGGGTACTGTTTGCAGAAGGATTTGAGCAGTGGACGCCTCTTGATGATTTCAAGCCTGCCCTGTACCTTGGCCTGCTTTCCGTTGTAGTTTATGCAGGATGGAAAAAAGAGTTCATGTTGCAGGATTAAGAATAAAGAATAAATTACAGAATAAAAAATTACAGAATAAAAAATTATAGTATGTGGAGGGAATGACTATGGTACTTGGATACATGTATGTGTTAAAACAGATTGCAGAAGTAGAAAAGAAAAACAATATGGTGTCTTTCAATGAAATATCGAGACATTTGAAAATGAGTATGCAGCAGCTTAAAGGCTTACTCGAAATAATGGAAAAAATGGGGCATGTTGAAAAAGTTATGGACAACAGTTTCATCCTATCCTCTTCCTGTTCCGGTTCCTGCAAAAACTGTGGATGTTGCGGGTTTTTAGAAAACTCTACTGTTTCAACGGGTACGATTTACAGGCTGACCGAAAAAGGAAAAAGAGTATGTCACAACCAGACAGAATAATTCTAAAAAAATCTTGATGACCAAAAACCAGAGATTTCAAAGACCGGATGCATTCTTCCTGCCCTTAAAGTTGCACAAGCAGAACCGAAAAAGAACAGGATCAAAAAGCGAACGGAATCAAAAAGCAAGCAAAATAAAAACCGAAAATAAAAAGACGAATTTTTAGAAAATCTACAAGAGTAAAGTACAGAGTATGATTAGGATGCCATTCTATTGATCGGGTATCCTCTAAAAAACGTGGATTTGAACAAGTTAGCGTATGCTATCGAACATAATATTAACTATATAACAATTTGGCAAATGATATTCAAGAAAATGACACGAAGAGGAATTAATTATGGTAAAAACACAAATTACCTTGAGTACTCAGTGGCAATTGAGAAGAATTCTCACCATGCTGTTGACGGTGGCAGTGGTTATTTCGTTACTTCCAGCCACTGCATATGCTTACGATTCTGCCGTGGAAAACTGCTCCAGTACTACTATCATTAACTGTGCTTCAGAAAACGCATCCGATGCGGATATAGAAAAAACAGGAGTGTTGTCACCAACAACCGGAATATTAGTAGTAGCGCATGGCTCACCGGAAGATGAGTGGAACCAACCGGTACGGGATGCCGTAGAAAGTATTGATTGCCCGTACCCGATAGAATTGGGTTTTTTGGAATATGTTGAGGGGGAAGATATAGGGACGGCAGTTTCCAATCTAGAAGAACAGGGTGTTGAACATATTATCACCGTACCGATATTTGTGGCTTCGGCCTCAGATCATATTGAAGAAATCAAATACATACTGGGGATCTCTAGTATCGTGACAATATAGTTATGAGTCACTTATATACTTTGAATTCTATATTATATCTTATGTTAAATATTAATCTTAATGATAGTGAAGTTCTATTTCTTAAAAACTTTCTTAAAAAAGGACAGAAAAATGCAAGATCTCTTACCAGAGCACGTATTCTACTACTGGCAAATCAGGGAAAAGGAGACACTGAGATCGCTAAAACATTAAGTATTGGTAGAAGCACTGCTTTAAGGATAAGGAAAAGATGTCTTGAAGAAGGTCTACAAAGTGCTTTGGTAGATAAACCAAGGTCAGGTCAACCTGAAAAATATAGTGAAAGGCACGTTGCAGAAATAATAGCTCAAGCATGTACAAAACCTCCAGAAGGAAGAAATAGATGGTCACTTTCACTGCTTTGTG
Organism: Methanosarcina sp. DH1; assembly: GCF_020804205.1. Lineage (NCBI taxonomy): Archaea > Methanobacteriati > Methanobacteriota > Methanomicrobia > Methanosarcinales > Methanosarcinaceae > Methanosarcina > Methanosarcina sp. DH1. Next base: position 228,291 of record NZ_WJBJ01000020.1, read on the forward strand.
AAGAATTGAGGAAAAAAGAAGGCTTTGAAACGATAAACAAAGAAAGTATCAGACTTATTTTGAAAAAAAGCAAAATTAAGCCCTGACAGAAAAAGATGTGGTGCATTCAGACAATTGATTCCGAATACAGAACGAGAATGTACGATGTTCTTGACCTGTACGAAGAGGATTTTGACCCAAAAAGACCTCTCATATGTCTTGATGAGAAACCGAAACAACTTCTCAAAGATAAGCGAAATCCCATTCCAATGAAGCCTGGAAGTCTGGAGAAGTATGATTATGAGTACATCAGGAATGGAACAGCAAACATATTTGTGGCGGTAGAATTTAAAGCAGGAAAAAGGGTTACTCGAGTCACCGAAAGCAGAAAAATGGCTGACTTTGCGCAATTCATGAAAGATCTTGTTATCAAGGAATATTCAAAAGCTGAAGTCATCAGACTGGTTACAGATAACCTAAATATCCACAAAGAAAAATCATTCTATGAGACATTTAGCGAAGAAGAAGCAAAAAAGATACTGGAAAAAATAGAGTTCCATTACACACCAAAGCATGCGAGTTGGCTAAATGCTGCAGAAATAGAGATTAATGTGATGAATACACAATGTACAAACAGGCGAATACCTGACATAAAAACGCTTAGTAAAGAAGTAGATGCATGGATGCACAGAAGGAATATAAATAAAAAGAAAATAAACTGGAAGTTTACGAAGAAGAATGCTGATGAGAAAATGGCAAAACATTATGTGTCATAATTAAATCGTCACGATACTAGTGTCAAGTTAACCGCAAAACGTCGTATAAAACCGATTATTTACTTTTTTCTTGAACATTTTCCAATATATGTTACTGAACGCCCTCTCTTTTTTGGTTCTATTTCGGATATTTACGGGTATATTGTACTTAATTCCTCTTTTTCGGTTATTTTTCTGGCTCTTCGTTGTTTTGTGTGATATCCTCATAATATTCTCATAAAAACCAATTAGGTCTTGAGTTGAAAATCATCTTATCCATACGGAATAGCGAAGGGCCATTTTCTGGTATTACCGATTCTGATCTCTCAGGAGGGTTCAAGATTTGACTCAATTACAAAATTAGTCTTCTGCTTATAGGTTTCAACAATTCAGATTCACTAAAAAAAATAAAATCCGGTAAAAAATTTTTAGATTTTTTTCTTTATCACAAAGTATTCCACAAGAATCAAGAACAGGGGCAGAGAAATTGCCAGAACTATTTTGGCTTTCCCTATAGGATTTCCGGTTTTGCCATCCTTTTCTGCACTTCCGTTGAAAGCACTCGTGTTTGTTTCACCGTTCCAGCTTCTCAACACTTCCTCTTCTGCTAGTCCATTGACTTCCGATATATTTCCCCCATCTGTGGAATAACTGGTTATTGCAAAGCAGGAGAAACCAGACGTTTTCGATTTAAAATAAACGTAATCCGTATCTTCTTTTACTTTTTCGGTATCTAGAGGCTCCCAGCCTTCGTTATACCATTGAAGAATTATCTGGGACTGACTAATRTTATTCTCTTCAAGCCATGACTTTTYAACTTTGAACTCTATAAACCCATTTTCAAAATAATTGGCGACTCCTGCTCCATAATTTCCTACCCAGATATTCACATATTTATATATCTTRCCAGAAGGGGCTCCTGAGACAAAAGTAGAKTTATCTTTGAGCATTTCTACAGTTGYAATTGTCTTCTTTAATGTCTTTAGTGGGTCAAATTCGATATATGTAATRCATGTGGCACCTTCCAGAAAATCGAACTTGATATGATARCCACTTTGAACGTTCCCGGTGGCAAGCTCCTTTGCCTCTACATTACTTACTGGTTCTTTAGAAAGACTGACGCCTCCTGAACCGCCGCTGGAAGAGCCTGAACTCTTACTTCCTGAGCCGCTGCTGGAAGAGCCTGAACTTTCACTTCCTCCGTCATCGCTTGAAACTGTTTCTTTATATACGGTTGCTGTTTTTGTGAACTCATTATTGGTTTCATTGCTTTCAGATACAACGCTTCCTGAATCTGCGGTTGCTTTCACTTCGATTTGCCCTTCGTTCCCGGGAGTCCAGAAAAAAGTGCCTGTTCCGGCCTCACCTGCTGCAAGAGCTAGTATCGTTGTAACTCCAGTATAACTTTCATTGTTTCCCTTGATGTCATACTTAATTTCACTGCTTTCAGCGGCTGCAGAACCATTATTCTTCACTGTTACCGTAAAGGTTATATTCTCCCCAGGATGTGGTTCTTCAGGACTCAGAGAAATCGATTCTATTTTCAGGTCTGGAAGCTCACKTTTTACGYTTATGGTTTTTGACATTTCATTGTTGTCTTCATTACTTTCACTAATGGTATTCCCAGAATCTGCGACCGCTGTTACACTCATGTTCTCTTCATTTCCAGGAGTCAGCGAAAATCCTGTGATTGCGCTCTCCCCTGTTAAAAGTTCAGGGATAGAGATTTCTCCTGAAGTTCCGTTACTACTGTATTTTGCAGTACTATTACTGGCAGTTGCCTCTCCCACATTCTTTATTTTCAAAGTAAAGTTCAGAAGTTTTCCGGTTTCAGGTTGTGTTGATGATTCTGGATACAGGTCTTCAATTATCAGATCCGGAAGTGAGTCCTGTACTATATCCACAGAAATTTCTTTCTCACTATTCTCTACGTTTTCTAAAGAAACCTTTATTGTTACAGTTCCTTCATTGTAAGGAGTTGTCCAGGTGTGGGAAATTAATATTTCTGATCCAGCCTCTATTGCCGGGACTTCTTCTTTTTCTTCGGTTTCATCAATGATATATATTATATTCGTTGGCTCTGAGGTTTTATTTCCTGTGTTTTTAACTAATGAATTAATAACAACCGTGCTGTCGGGTTTTGGATAATCAGGATCAGTGGAGAGTTTTTCCAATATAAGATTGGAGGTTAATGTACTATTTGTTGAATTTCCGTTGTCTGCAAATTGTCCATCTGCAGCAGATACTATACAGGGCATTAATCCAGGAATTATTACTAGTCCTAATAATACAGAAATTAAAGAATTTAAAAAATGAGATTTCATTTTAATTGGCCTCCTCCCTTAGCAGTGTCACGAATTAGTTGCAAATTTGAAGTCAAATTTTTGCGTAGGATGGGAAAATTGACCTCCAGATATGGAATTGCTACATTATAACTTCTTGATATCTATGATTTATAACATGAAAGTTTTTTCAAGTACTTTCATTTCTTTTTGCCTATTATTCGAAGAATTTCATGTGTGTTAGCATGAAAATACTGCCATCTGCAAGTACTTTCATTGGTTGTGCATGTTATTCAAAGAGTATCATGTTCGTTTAGTTAAACTGACACACTGCCCAAAAAACAAAATGACAAAACTAAAAACTAAATTTTTGCAGTCTTAATGTGTCTATAAACTTAAATGGTATCTAGTTTATATTAATACAGGGGTTCCTGCCCGCTAGTTCGACACGAAATATAAAAATCATTATAAATTTGTACATATACCCGTTTTTTCAATAATAACTGGCTTAATTTTTCCTTAATCAAAATACAAAAATACCTGAAAAAGAGCTCTCTTAATATTTTTTTCTTTATTATACATATAAATAATCAATATTTACATTATATAGAAAGGACATGTACAGGAATAATAACGATTACAAATTTTCGGCACACTGCCAAATACTCTAAAATAGAATAAAAATATGAACTAATAATGCGAAGCTTATTTTGAGTTTCTCGATTCCTTCGAGAAAAACGAAAAACAGGGCTTTCAGGTGGTAATAATGGAACCCGAGAAAATCTCCGAAGGCAGAGTTGTTGCGTTTATCGATATAGGCACTAACTCTATCCGGCTTCTCCTGGTCCGGATCAATCCCAATGGGTCTTACCTGCCCCTGACTAAGCAGAAGGAAACAGTCAGGCTCGGGGACGGAGAATTCATAGACAGGATTCTGCAGCCAAAGGCGATGGAACGCGCAGTTGTTGTCTGTAAAAAGTTCATGGAACTTGCCAGGGCCTACAGGGCAGAAGAGGTCATAGCTGTGGCTACCTCGGCAACGCGAGATGCGAGTAATAAAGTTCAGCTTCTCGAAATGTTAAAACAGGAGGCAAACCTGGAAGTCTGTACGATTTCCGGAACTGAGGAAGCTCGCCTCATTTACCTTGGAGTATCAAGCGGGCTTCGGCTCGGAAACTCAAAAGCCCTGTTCATAGATATCGGAGGCGGGAGCACTGAAGTATCAGTAGGGGACCAGACCCAGTGTTATTATCTTTATTCCTTTAACCTTGGAGCTGTCAGGCTGACAAATATATTTCTACCGGACGAAACAGGGCCTGTTTCCGAGGAACAGTATGAGCAGATTAAATCCCACATTCGGCACAAAATTGCAGATATAATAAAAGACCTTTCCGAGTACGATATAAGCTGTTCAATTGGAAGCTCGGGAACAATTGAAAACCTTGCCAGGATCGCTTTTGTCTACCTGCGCAAAACAACCAGCGAAAGCTTTGAGAAACTGGAGTATGAAGACCTGAAGAAAATAGTCAGGGCAATGTGTGCCATACCCCTGGAAGAGCGGCGCAAATTCCCGGGAATCAATGCACAAAGAGCAGATATTATTATCGCAGGGGCTGCAATTATTGAGACTTTTATGGAAGAGATGGGGCTTTCAGAAATCAGGATAAGTAAACGCGGGCTTCGAGAGGGGCTGCTTGTAGACTATATCTCAAAGAGTGAATTCTCCTACATGATTACGCAGATGTCTGTAAGAAAACGCAGTATCATGCAGCTTGGGCTTACCTGCAATTTCGATGAAGAACATGCTCATATCGTTACCAGACTTGCCCTTGAACTCTTTGACAGTATTCAGGCACTTGGGATTTATAAGTTCAGGGAAGGGGAAAGGGAACTTCTTGAATATGGTTCCATCCTGCATGACATAGGGACATTTCTATCATATGATACTCATCAGGCCCATGCCTATCACCTGATAAGGGAGAGCAGTCTTCCAGGTTTCCAGCCTGAAGAAATCGAAATAATAGCTAATCTTGCCTATTTCCACAGGAAAAATACGCCTAAAAAGAAACATCCCAATCTTGTCGGGCTTAATAAAGACATAGTAAAAAGTATAAAAGTTCTCAGTGCTCTGCTCCGCATCGCTGAAGGACTGGACCGTTCTCACAATGGAGTTGTTTCCCACGTCCGGTTTTACATAGCTTCTACAGACAGCCTGGTCCTGGAAATTCATGCCCAGCGGGAGTGCCAGCTCGAAATCTGGGAGGTAGAGAAGCAGAAAAAGTATTTTGAGAAAATATTCGGATACAATCTTCAGTCTAAAGTCCTTATAAAGCAGGATACTGGAGTTCCCTTTGTCCTTGAAGGAGACACTGAGCTTGAGGAACTTCCAGAGGTCGAAATGTCCTCAAAAAGTTAAGTTAACAATTCTGTATTAGTACAGTTTACTGCATTACGGTTACTGCATTAGTACAGATTTTTCACCACGTTAATACAGATTTTTCACCACGTTAGTACAGATTTTTCACCATGTTAGTACAGACTTTTAACCACGTTAGTACAGGTTTTTCACTATGCTTTCAATTCTTTCCCTGAAATTTCCATTACATATCTTTTCCCAGGCATCGGGAAAGGCATTGAGCAGAGTCTGGAGTTCTTCTTCTCTGTATACAAGATAGGCTTCGATTCCTTCTGCACTTCCTTCTGCACCTTCGGAAAATTTATTTTTCCCGGAAGCTTTTTCGCTCTCGACAGAACCCCATTCCCCGGTTCTCAGGTAAGAACCCAGCAGGTCAAGTGCAATTACTGTATCGTGGAGGTTTCCTAGCTGGTCCTGGAAGGCTTTAAGCTCTTTGATCAGGGTTTTTGCGTCTTCTCCAAGTACGCTCTCAAAGAATTCAAGGGTATAACGCATTCCCTTGACTGCAATCCTGAGCCTGTGCAGGCGTTCAACAGGAAGATAAAGCCCTTCCACCCATTCGGAGTAAGCCCTGATATCTGCTAAACGTGCGTAGAGAATTGAAGGAAGCACTTCTCTGACCCTATGGGGTAATGAATCATGTTTTTTGTTAGTCGCAGGAAGTATCAGGGTTTCTGGAGAGGCAAATGCATCTGAAAAATCTCTTTTGAAAGCCAGGTATTTTTCACTGTCCAGATAATCAAACATGTTTTTCCTGGATTTTTCTCGCTCTTCCGTAAGCACTGCAAAAAGAGAATCAAGATCATGTTCATGTTCTGGAGGCAGGGTTTTCAGGTACTTTTCGGCTTTCTCGCGGAAAACGTCCAGGTCCCTGACTTCCCCAAGTGAACCAAGCGTTCTCCTGAACCCTTTGAGATGAGGCTCAAGCTGCTCGGAATCAAGATAAGCCTCAAAAACCCTTGCTGCAGCTCTCATTCTGCGGACTGCAACCCTCATATCGTGCAATTCTTCGATATCCTCCCCTTTTATAGTTCCTTCTTCATGAAAGAGCATACAGGAAAATTGATGGGAAAATATTCTGCAGGCAAGCTGCGCCATAGAGTCAGTCGGTTTAATAATTACCTCTCCACCCAGCATGCACTTCTTCTTTGCAGCCTGTTTTTCCTTTGCAGCTTGTTTTTCCTTTGCAGCCTGTTTTTTATCTAGTCTTTTTTCCTCCTTTACTTGTTTTTTTTCTGGCTTTTTTTCATTTCCGGCCTTTTTTTCCTCTCCGACCTGTTTCTTTGTTTCTATTTCTTTTGTTTCGGATTCATTTTCAATTAGAACTTTTTCGTACTCAGTAGCCTGAGAAAACAGGAGTTTGTTTCCGTAGAGATATTTCCAGAGTTTACTTTGTGTCTCAAACTTTTTTGCAGTTTTTTCAGTTACATCCCCTATAATTTCTATATCCAGAACGTTTTCAAGCGACCTTATCTTTCCTGGCTGGATTTTGAGGGATTCGAAAAGGTCTGCAATTGACACAATAGATGCAAGCATCAGAGATTTGTTCTGTAGACCTGGAGGCAGCCCCGTGTGGAAGCCTTTCAAGCTTGAGATTAAACTTTTTTCGCTTACGTAATGGCTTACAAAAAGATCCTGAAGTTCAATGATTAGGGTGAGCATTAAAATTTCGTGAAGCCTGAATCCTTTTACAGGATGTGTTAGAAGAATTTCCCTGCTCATACGTGCGCTCTCGCCAGGAAAAATGGAGTTTCCGGTATCCTTCAGGAAGGCTGCAAGTCCTAGGAGTTTTCTCTCTTCCTGTCCCAGTTCATGGTATACAGACAGACCATCAAAAAGCGTAAGAGCATATTCCCTGCATTTTTCTGCCCGGTTTTTATTTGCTCCGTAATACTCGAGCAGGCTTTCCGGGTTCCATTGTTTAAATTCTAACGCTTTCTTTTCCTTTTTCGAAATACAACTTTTCCCTGCCTGAAAATGGAATTCAGGATCTTTTTCTTTGTAGGTTGTAAAAGGAAAAATAAGAAGCCTCTTTTCTTTAAATTCTGAGCGCAGAGCTTTTATTTTGGTTTGGGAAACTTTTAAAAGCGAGCTGAGCTCTTCACAGCTCTGTCCCCTGTCAAGTCCCATCAAAATCTGAGCCTGCTTACCATACATGTTTTTCTGGTCTGCAAGCTGTGCGCAAAAAGCTCTTTCTCTCAGGTCAAGGAAGGTTTTTTCAGGAAGGTTCTCCATGAAAAGAAAAGCTCTTTCGAACTTGGAAAAAGGGCTTTCTTCAAGGTTGTAATGCTTGAGCAGGAAAAGCCGGATAGTTTCCAGGTCTTCTGAGCTTCCTTTGCTTTTAAGCTCAACTTCAAATTCATTATAGTGTTTTTCCCTGCCTTTACTTTTCAGGTTTACTCGGTCAAGGTAAGTCTCAGCTATAAGCTTTTTTCCCATTTTTACCTGGCGAATTACCCTTTTCTGCTTGAGGGACAGCAGCGGAAAAAGGTCAAGTCCTGCCGTAAATTCAAAAATCAGATCTCTAATACGTGAATCAGGACATGCGAGTACTGAGATTCCATCAGGCAGGAAACTTACATACTCTTCTCGCCTGTGAGTTCCACCTTCAAAACCTCCCAGGCTTTTAATAGTAACCCAGCTTCCGTCTTCCCCAGATGATTTCCTGACCCGCAGGTAGTAGCCCGAAGCCATAATAGCCCGGTCCTCAGTATCAAAGAAAATATCCTCATTTAACTGGATTTTCGCTTCCGAAAGAGAGTATGAAGCAAGCTTTGAAAGGCTTTCAAGGGCCTGAAAATCCGTTTCTTCCATTACCAAAAATTTTGATTCTATCTCCATACTCTTTTTCTCCCACCCAAATCCCCAACTTTTTGTGAAATAGTTTGTCCGGAAGCTTTTTGTAAAATGGTTTGCCTGCAAGCCTTTTGTAAAATGGTTTGCCTGCAAGCCTTTTTAAAAAAGGCTTGAGTGAAAACCCCCAGAAGGGGGCATGGTTAAGCAGACGATTTATAAATAAAGACTATAAATTTCGCTCTTTCCAGCCCGTCGTTATTTCCTGTAATTAAAGGATTGTAATTAAGTTAAATGTATAGATGTATGTTTGAGGCCACAATTAAATTAGTTTAGACGCTATAAACCACAGGATTTCGATAGAGTTATTTTTTCTAAATTATTCCTCTCCATTGTTTTTATATAATTACTGCTCAAATCCTTATAAATAAATCTAATGTTATTCTTTTTACCTGTTATAGTTTATCAGTGATTGTCACTTTTCAAATTAATTCTAGTTGAATCGTCCTATAAAATTGTTTTAATATTCATTTCCTGAAAATAACTACTTCATCAAATAAAATATCTCGGAAATTAGCCTTTTCGAGATTCCTGCCCCATATATTTGGCTCGTACCACTGATTCTTATTATTGCTCGAACTAATAGCCCGTATTACTGGCTCATTAATTTCTGGCGGAAATATTTCAATTGAGTAACATTGAGTAACAATTCAAAAAAGCTAAATGCAGTAAAACATATCTACTAAAAATTTAAAAAATATTAGGGAATATTCTCAAAATCCGGCTTATCAGGAATTTAGTTTATTAATATTAAATCTGAACCTCTCATACTAAGTAAAGTTTATTCATGTGAAATCTTGCTTAGTTGTTTAGAAATACTTGCTTAGTTGTTTAGAAATCACTTAATTCAGAATGCAGAACCACCTTATTACTGACTTTGTAACTCGGAAATCCAGGTTCCAGACAAAAATACTTTTACAGTCTAGAACTTTCATATTACTGAGCTTTCAATATTATCGAAGTTTCAATATTATCGAAGTTTCAATATTATCGAAGTTTCACTTATTAATGATAAATAGATTAATGACTTATGGAGTAACTTCCTTTGACAGGTAATGATATACTACTCTGGGATGAGACCCTATTTAAGGACCCGTCTGTGCTTGAGCCTGACTATCTCCCTGAATATTTTCCTCACAGGGAGTCACAATTAAATGGGCTCAGATTTGCGCTCAAGCCAGCCCTTCGCGGTATGCGGCCTTTGAATTGTTTGCTTGTAGGTCCCCCCGGAACAGGAAAAACCAGTGCAGTTATGAAGGTATTCGGGGAAGTTGAAGCCCATGCAACTGGTGTTGTTACTGTTAAAGTTAACTGTCAGATTGACTCCACACGTTTTGCAGTAATGTCCAGGATTTACAGGAAGCTTTTTGGAATCTCTCCTCCCAACTCGGGAATTGCTTTCAGGAAAATCTTTGAGGCCGTTGTTAATTTTCTAGTCTCTTCGGAGAAAATTCTGCTTGTTGCTCTGGATGACCTTAATTATCTCTGCTATGAAGGGCATGCTAATGAAGTAATGTACTCGCTTTTAAGGGCACATGAACAGTACCCCGGAACAAAGATAGGGGTAATTGGAATTGTAAACGACGCTTCGGACCTCTATTGCCTGGATTCCAGAGTGAATTCGGTATTCTTACCTGAAGACATTCCATTCCCGAGGTATGAAAGTACCGAAATTCTTGATATTCTCAAAGACCGGGTAAAATACGGCTTTTATCCTAAAGTGATTTCTGAAGAGTTACTTGAACTCGTGGTCTCGTATGTAGAACGGACAGGAGACCTCAGGGTTGGAATTGACCTCCTAAAACGTTCTGGTTTTAATGCCGAACGCAGGGGAAGCCGAACAATCTCGTCTGAAGATGTGGAAAAAGCGTATGAAGCGTCCAAACTGCTTCATCTATGCAGGGGTATCAGCCTCCTTTCAGGGCCAGAGAAACACTTGCTTGAGCTAATAGCAAAAAAAGGAGAAATCCAGGCAGGTGAACTTTACAAGTCCTTCCATGAATTAACTCAGCTTGGATATACTCGTTTTTATGGAATTGTCAATAAGCTCCAGGTGCTTAACTACATAGATGCGGATTTTACCGGCAAGGGCCAGAGAGGCAGGACGAGAATTATAAAAACAAAATTCAGGACTGAGGATGTTCTTAATTGTCTTAAGAAAGATTAAGACTCAAACACATCAACCCGCAATGAATTGCGGGGAATCCTGGCTTATATGTTTAAAATTATCTTTTATCCGATGTTTTTAGTTCCATTTTTTAGTTTCATTTTTTAGTTCCATTTTTTAGTTCCATTTTTTAGTTCCATTTTTTAGTTCCATTTTTTAGTTCCATTTATACTTCGTATTCTATTTCCTGATTAATCGATATCAAAGGGCATTTTAAAGTAGAAGGGGATATAGATAATTAAGAGTGTAAACTACCTCTCCCCTCCGTCGAGTCGAGGAAGGGGACTCACTGCCTGGAAGGAAAACAGTTTTTTGCTTATTATAATACCTTAAAAGCTTTCAAAAGAACTGAATTTAGGCTGAAACGAGACTGAAAATAAGCTGAAAAGGGCAAAATAAGCTGAAAATAAGCTGAAAAGAGACAAAATAAACTGAAAAGAAGCTGAAAAGAGATATAAAAAAGGATTAAACGAAATCTAAAAACAAGCCTGAAAAATGAGAACGGAGATTCACATGGATTTCCGGGAAAACCGAAAATACATGTTTTTCAGGCTTGAAATCTTTCCCGACTAAATATTTTAAAAAAGGAGCAGTGAGAAAAATGCACCTTTTTCGGGTTTAGCCAGTACTTGATTTATTGTCTTATTTTTCAGGAATTTACATCATTCCTGGGGGCATTCCGCCCATTCCTGGAGGCATTCCGCCCATTCCGCCTGGCATTCCGCCCATTTCTTCAGGGCTTGCTGTACGGGTAGAAGCTATGATATCGTCAATCCTGAGAATCATAACTGCAGACTCGGTAGCTGCATTGATAACCTGGGTCTTGACTCTGAGGGGTTCTACTACGAAGTTTTCCCACATGTCAACGACTTTGCCTTCGAAAACATCGAGTCCTGCGGTCTTTACACCTTTCTCGTGCTGTGAACGCAGCTCCATTAGCATGTCAATTGGATCGAGACCTGCGTTTTCTGCAAGAGTTCTTGGAATGATTTCAAGAGCTTCAGAATAGGCTTTGACTGCAAGCTGTTCTCTGCCTTCGAGAGTTGCTGCGTATTCCTGGAGCCTGAGTGCAACCTCAACTTCAGGAGAACCGCCGCCTGCAACGAGCTTCTCATCTTCGATTGCAACTCCAACCACACGCAGGGCATCTTCAAGAGCACTGTCAATACTGTCAACTACATGCTCTGTACCGCCGCGCAGAAGAATTGTTACAGCTTTCGGGTTGTCGCAGCCTGTGACAAAGGTCATGCTGTCTCCACCGACCTTTTTCTCTTCCACAAGGCCTGCATATCCGAGGTCTTCGGGAGTGATTTCATCCATGTTAGTGATGAGTTTGCCGCCTGTTGCTCTTGCGAGCTTTTCCATGTCGCTCTTCTTAACTCTGCGTACAGCAAAGATACCTGCTTTTGCAAGGTAATGCTGGGCAAGCTCTTCAATTCCCTTCTGGCAGAAGACAACGTTTGCTCCGCTGCCGATAACTTTCTGGACGATCTTCTTGAGCATCTGTTCTTCCTGGTCAAGGAAGGACTGGAGCTGGTCAGGAGAAGTTATGGAGATTTCCGCATCTACTTCGGTGTCCTTCAGTTCGATTGCGCTGTTGAGAAGAATGATTTTTGCATCCTTAACTTTTTCAGGCATGTTGGGGTGGATTCTTTCCTTATCAATGATCATGCCCCTGATAAGCTCGGAATCCTCTACCTTACCGCCGACTTTCTTAACAACATTGATGTTGTCTCTGTCAACAGTATTCTTTCCATTTGTGTCTACAACGCTTGTTACAGCATCTACGGCAATCTCTGAGAGGAGTTTTTTGGAGGACTCAGCACCCTTTCCAGTCATTGCAGTTTCAGCAATACTGACCAGCAGGTCACGGTTGGACAGTTCTACTGTCATTGCAAGGGAGTTCAGGACTTCTACGGCTTTTTCGGCTGCAAGCCTGTACCCTGATGCGATAATTGTCGGGTGGATTTCCTGCTCAATTAAATCCTCAGCTTTACTTAAGAGCTGTCCTGCGACCACAGCTGCACTGGTAGTTCCGTCTCCGACTTCCTCGTCCTGTGTCTTAGCTACTTCTACTACCATCTTTGCTGCAGGGTGTTCGATGTCCATTTCTTTGAGAATGGTTGCCCCGTCGTTTGTAATTACCACATCGCCCATGGAGTCAACGAGCATTTTATCCATGCCCTTGGGACCAAGGGTTGTTCTGACTGCTTCTGCTACTGCCTTTGCAGCCATGATATTGTTACTCTGGGCATCCCTGCCTCTGGTTCGCTTACTTCCTTCTTTTAAAATGAATATTGGCTGTCCTGCCATGATTTAATCCTCCATTAGTATGAGTTTGAAATAGCTCTACAATTAAAATCGCATTTTACATGTTTGTACTTCTATATAAACTCATCCCGCTGATAGTTCTGGATCCAACATTTCGCAGTATATTTTTGAAAATAAATATTTTATCTTGATAGCGTTTTTGGACAATAGTAAAGTAATTTGGGCCTATAACGACATTTGGTGAGAAGTGAATTATGCCATTTTTATTTTCTAATATGATAGCAGAGCTAAAAAATGATAGCAGAGCTCAAAAACCTCTTCTTAGGGGTAATTTCCCGGAATATTGTGAAGAACTCTATTCTATGTCAATTGATTGTGTTAATGAGTATGTCCCCTTCAAGAGAGGCAAAGATAGTTGGGAAGATCTCTATAATCTTGAGGGGAGGATCTAAAACCAAATTTCAATCCTTCCAGTCTCTCTCGATTTATGAGTATTCTACAAACTGAAAAAGCTATAAAAAACTGTAATTTTTCTCAACTCACTAAACAAAATAAAAAAACGTTTCAGGGACTTAAATTCTGATTTGAAATTAAAAATAAATTAATACTTTATTCTGCAAAATATCGTACATTACATCTTTTTTTCAAAAAATACGTATAATTCCTATTTAAAACTCTGTTTAATCCAATTTAAAATCGTAAAATTTATCTAAAAGTATTGTACTCCTTTTTTGGTGAACATTTGTGAAATCTCTGGTTATCACATCGAACAAACATTCCAAATAGAAATTATTTTTGTAGGTAGGAGGCATTTTTAATTTCATATTACCAGTCAAATGTACAGGTATAGATCCTGATCTTAATTGGTTTAATAAGAAAATTAACCAAAAATATGTGCAATATGAAGAATTTATACCTATTTAAGAGGTTTTATGCACTAAATTACTGTTATTTGGCTATATTTTTGACATCTGGAGTTATTAATCTCTTTGTTATTGATAAAAATGTATTAAAATGCTTGAATGAGAGTTAAGAAAAAAGCACTATAAAAACACTATAAAAGCACTATAATATGTCTTTGGGGAAGTGTCTATAATGCAAAGAAACTACTGGCCAACTATAAAATGGAAAACTGTAGACCCGGTAACCTTGAGTGTAGACCCGGTAACCTTGAGAATGGATTCAGAAAAGCTTTCAGAGCTTGAGCCTATGATAAAAGCCGAGTACAGCAATATAAATGGTATTGTTGTTGTGAGAAATGGATATATTGCTTATGAAAGATACTTTAATGGTTATGGCCCGGATGATACACACCATGTGGCATCTGTAACGAAAAGCATAATATCTGCTCTTATTGGTATTGCCATAGATGAAAGATATATTGAAAATGCAGACCAGAAGGTGCTTGGTTTTTTCCCCGAGTATGTTCCCGATTCTGCTGACTTACAAAAACGAGAAATCACCATACGCCATCTTCTCACTATGACTGCTCCCTATCCATTTGCGGATTGGCACGAACCGCTGGACAGGATGTGTATGCAACCTGACTGGGTAAAGTATATTCTGGATATGCTGGGCCAAAAAGGAAGTATTGGAACTTTTAAGTATTCCACTGCAGGGGCGCACCTGCTTTCAACTATCATTACTCGTAGCACAGGAAAAAGTGCCCGTGAGTTTGCCAATGAACGCTTATTCAGACCCATTGGCATGAAAGAAATCCCGGATCATGAAATGAAAGCGTTTGGGTTTGAGGATTTATTCGGGAAAAATATGAAAGGATGGGTTAAAGACCCAAATGGTAACTCTACGGGAGGATGGGGGCTTACGCTGACTCCCCGTGATATGGCACGTTTCGGTTTTCTATATCTTAACCATGGAATTTGGGACAATAACCAGATTATTTCCGGGACATGGATTGACGAATCAACAGCTATGAACCTCAATAAATACGGTTATCTGTGGTGGTTACGCGAAGAGGACGGAGTTTTTGCATATTTAGCACTGGGAGACGGTGGTAATGTTATTTGTTGTATTCCAGAAAAAGACCTGATCATAGCAATTGCATCAGAATTCATGTATCCTCTTCAAATTGAGTGGAAACCCCTCAATTTCCACTCACTGAGCTTTTTCTCTGATGATTTGAGCTAAAGATGGCATCTCACATATACTGCTGACTCTATCGCATATGTACTGATATGCACTTACCCCCAGTTTCTTTGCTGTCTGAATAATCGTCATAAATGTATCATTTGCTTTTGTTCCTTCCTCTGTTATGGTT